>JBDQNA010000027.1:0-10718 GCA_040261965.1 Flavobacteriaceae bacterium | reverse complement strand
CAAATTAGATCACGTACTAAATCATGAGTCCTGATTATTCGCATTTATTAACATGTTATCAACAAATATACAAACTTCCTAAAAATTAACTCTTTAAATTTAACTAAAAATTAAAGTTAATCTCCAAGGTATTAGGGCTAAATTCTCAAACATTATACCTTACAGCTAGGTTAATAAACAAGAGGTTAAGATTAGATTCAAAAAAAGTAAGTGGGGCTGCATTTGTTTCATCTTCAAAAAAGAAGTAGTATCAAAGGCTAAAGTATTAACGCTATTGTTTTTGCTGCAGAGCATATTTGATGTAATATAATGAAGCGCTAAAGTAGCCTGCAATTTAGATGCTATATCTTTTTTAAGATACCTTTCAATTAAATTTCTGTTTCTACCAATAAGCCGAATGATACAGAAAAACGTAGCAGTAAAAGCATTTTATTGGGTAAAAAAGCTTTGGCACATGAAGAAAATTCAAAAGAAGCCACTATCCCTGAATTCCGTAAATATGCTACCACTTGTAATTCTACTCACTGAGCTGCACCTAAAATAGTTAGTGCATTTGATTATTCAAAAGAAAGGGATTCTACAACACGCAATAAATAACATCAGCTGTGTAGTTGACTGTGACAGTTATTGAAACACAAAAAAATATTCAACGTACAAAAAAACCCCACCTGTATAGGTAGGGTTTTGATTATATTAACTACTTGTGTGATTAAGCAGACTTAACGAAAGGAAGACCTGTACGTTCGTTTTCAACAACTTTCTTACCCGCTGGTAAATCACAGGCGTTGTCGCGCTGATCTTTAGCAAAATAATAAATTGTTTGGTTTCTTCCTCCTTTAAGAGTTACATCTTTTGTATGCAGGTAATACGTTTTACCCTTACTGTTTTCAAATGAGTATGCCATATTTATTTAATTTTCATAAAGTTAATAAAAAAATTATACATCTAACCTGTAAATGACATAAAAGTGCATGTTTTATTCACATATTCTAAAATTTAATGAAATTTAAATCCGAATTTTATCATGCATATATTTTTTTTATTTTTAACTTATTCATAATGTAGTAGTTACAATATATTTAAAAAAAAGCCCCTTCGCTACAGAAAGATAAAGTAAACTGCATCAACCACTAATTATTGAACAAAAAGACACATTATTGTTAATAAGGTGTGTGTTTATAGGCTTATAAAACGTCTTACTTGGAGATTATCAGGCAAGGAAGTGTTTGAATAAAGGTGCTTAACCAATAGATCGGCAAGAAAGGGTGCCCACAGTACCCCACGTGAACCCAATCCGTTTATACAGCTTAAAGATCGGTAATTGGGATGTGTACCCACAATGGGGTGCCTATCGGAAACAGTTGGACGCAACCCAGCCCCGTGGAAAAGCACCTCAAATGGCAGTGCTGTATATTTTTTAAATTGGCTGATTAGCCAAGCTCGGTTTACAGCTGTTGGGGCAAGACTATCAAATATACGTGCATAAGTAGCCCCAACGCGATACCTGTCGTTACCCAAGGGTACAATAAAAACACTCCCTTTAATCATCTTTGTTAGTTGAAGCCCTTTGCAAAAAACTTCTAACCATTCACCCTTATTTGGAACAATAGGAAGTGTTGCAAACCAAGGGTTGTGCTTAACACCAACCCCCTCAGCAAAGACAATATGCCTAGCAGTCCATTGTTTATAAGCAACACCTTCGCTTGTGATTTTTAAGGTGTTATAGTCAAATTGTTCTTGAATAAAAGAATGGGTTTTGGCGAGATTATGGCTTGCATGACGCAAAAGACCCCTTACGTCTATCCTACCCGTGTGCAGTACTTCACCAAAACCATGAGGCGCTGTTATATTATAAGTATCACGATCGTATAGTGTACTAGACATATAGGGGCTTAAAGCAGGCTTATCTAAAGCCTCCATCCACTTATTTTGTTCTGCAGCTTTGGCAAACACGCGCCATATGGACATGGGATGCTGAAACATACCATTCCCTGCGTTAGCATAAAAAGGAATAGAAAAATTCATTAGCTCTTGTGCATGAGAAACAGGTGTAAATCGCTTCAACACAACCGGATTGTAAATACCCGTAGCCACACTAGAACTTGATTGTTTTTTTGCATCAAAAACAACAAAGGACTTTCCCTGTTGTTTTAAAACCTCCGTCAGTGCCCAACCGGCAAGACCAAAACCTACAATAAGTACATCACGTTGCATAAAAAAACCCACAGCTGTGGGTTTTGATTAATTAGTTAGACCAAAGATCTTGCTCAAAATCTCGGATAATATTCTTAAGTCTTTCGGATTCAATAAGCTGCATAAAGGGATCATCAACATACTGATCAACAGGGCGGTCGTTGAAAACATTATCAATAGCGTAGATACGTGCCGTAAAGCGCCTAGAAGTCAATAGCTGATCAAATGAAATACGACTGGCATTGTTTTTATTATCAAAAACAAGCTGCTGATGAAGAATAGGTCGTAAGTCTTTGTACCACAACCAGAACAAATCCACCGCATCGTTGTTATCAAGGTTATTCATGTCTTTTCCCCGAGGCATAATACCAAGTAGTCTAAAGCGTAATTCACCAATACGTTTATCTACATACCATATTCCTTTGATTTTGTACGAAACAATATCCATAGATCTAAGGGGAACTACCTCAGGCCCATCACGGTTTTCAAGGCGCTTTAGGTATGTTTCCTTATCAAATAGCTCCGTAAAGTTGGGATTTGCATCATTATAAACATCTTGAATCCGTCCATCAAGAATTGCCTCCTTTATGGTGCGCCAAAGGGATTTACGTTCGTTCTTGTAAAGTCCATCTTTTGGAAAAAGTAACGGATGATTAAATTTTTCGCTGAGATCAATCTCCTCGTAAACAATCTTACTCCACATGATGTCTTTCTCATCTACAAAGGGATAGGAAAGGAGTTTTTTGTCTGAAAGCTGTTTGATTTGGTCTTCGGATAAAACACCTATTTCGGAAGGCTTATCAGCGTTAAGTACATTTACTTGGGCTTGCAGAAAAACAATGCAACTAAAGAGTGTCAAAAAAGCAATTAGATTTTTCATTATTTAATTGTTAGGGCAAAGTCTGTTACTTTGATATCGTTTATAACTTGAGTTTCTGTTTTGACCTGAGCTTCAATATTATATACAAAAACAATATCTCCACGTGATGCATTCTCCAAATAAGAGCGAATTACACGAGAGTCTTTAATTCTATTGGAGTTAATGGGTATAGCTGCTCTACTACCTACTTTAATGTTAAAACGAGTTACGGTGACATCTAAGTTGTAGTCAAAATCATCAGGGAATTTAGCTGCGATGGAACCCGCAGGAACATACTCTCTTTGGATTTCTCCACTGTCAAATTTACCTAGACGCTCACCCAAATCTATTGATCCCAAAGCAGGTGGTAAGGGTTTAATTCTGAAATCTTGACCAGGGGCGTTGATTGTAGCACCATTAATTTCACCAGAAACAAAAATACGCATACGTTCCCCTACCTTGTCTCCGTCTGGAATAGCTTCAAATTTTGAGCCTTTGCGACGCACGTTACCGTTAGTAGCGCGGACGCTTAGTTTATTGTTTGGAATTCCAGGGATAGAAATTGAAAGGTCATTTGGCAATCCGCGATAAACAACTTTCATTTGGTCTGCAGAAATAACGGCATCATTGGGCTTGTCAATTACAGATATAACTTGTGCCACATCTACCGACTGTTCAATCTTGTTACGCTCAAAAAATAGTTTCCCCGTAAGCTTATAAGATCCAGGCCTTGAGAAGCGCTTTTTCAACTTAATTCCACCACCAGCAATATCGAAATCTCTTCCTTCTACTATTGCGCTACCGTTGAGCAAAATCTCCACTCGGCTTGGTACAAAGTTTGCATCCTTTTTACCCATGACAACAGAGGCATCAACAAGATCTCCGGTGTAAAAGGATGACTTAGAAGACTCCAATAATGTCTGGTATGTATTGGCACTTATACCACCCTCATGTTCGTTGATGGTTGTTAACATATTCTCCAGAATCTTATTCTCAACAAAACGAATATCCGACTGTAACTTGGTAAGCTTAGAAAGTGATGCTATGAGCGGAAAACCTTCAAAATGATAATTCAAGTAAGGCAAATATTTACCTTCTCTATTAAGCACCATTTCCTCATAAGCAAAACGTTTTTTAAGGTCTGTAAGCAAGGAAAAGTCAAAATCAATATACAGGCCATAAGAACTTCCATCAGTGGGCGGGTCTTTAGCTAAATCCGCTTCGACAAACTCATCCAGTACTATCTGAAGCTTCGGTATATAGTTAGATAATCGATTAACATATTCTTGACCTTGTTCCGAATACCTATCCCCAACAAAAAACATTTCATCCAAATACTGTGACTTATCCATCGTTTGGTAATCAATAATCGAATCTACTACTCCCGTTTGCTTATCTTCTCGAGCAATTTTGTAGCCGTTTTCACTGGTTGCCATCAAATCCATTTTTAACCCTTCTATATATGCGTAATAATCATCAGCAATAAGCTGTATTTGGGGTGTAAATTCAGCAGCTAGACGGTAGTATTCATTTGTACTGTTGTTGCTAAAAAGGGTATACTTTTCATCACTATCCAATATCGTATCCCGCGTAGATGCGGCTATATCGTCGTTTATCAACCCTAATGTAGCCAATACCTCTTTACTAATATTCAACGCCAACATGGCAATGAACACGAGGTACATCATGTTGATCATTTTTTGTCTAGAATCTAACTTTCCGCCAGCCATATTTAGTTTTTCATTGCGCCTAAAATATCAGCATATTTAGCGTTAAGATCCGCTATGGTTTGTTTTAAAGTAGCAAGCTCTGTGTGCAGCGCATTCATATTTTCAACTACCTCTTCATGCGCTTTTGGTTCGGTAACCACTGCGGCTTTTGTGTCGGAATAAGCCTTACTAAGTTGCTCAAGAGCTTCACTTGTTTGGGTAACATTGACATTTAGATTTGACATATTTTCTGGCAAATCAGCCGGAACTTCTAATGAGCCGGTAGCACTTACAGCTGTTGTAAGGTTATCACCTAATGTTTCCAATTGCGATGTCGCCTTTTGATACGCCATCTTGAGTGCGTTCGCTTCGAGTGAAATATCCGAAAAATCAGTTGGATCGTCAGAGTTTAAGGATGTAACGGGCTCTCTTAGAGTAATATAACCCCTTAAACCAGCAATAAGAAATATTACTGCTTCTGTGATAAGACCTATGGTTAGCATGGTATTACCTGAAATAAAATCAGAATTGAAATGTGTGATTTTCATTAATGCTCCAATTATAACAATGGATGCACCTGTTCCAAAAAGAAGTTCTAAAACATTTTCTGGTATAGGAAATTTATTATTTTTCATACTCTGTTATTGTTTAATTTTATTTGTCCCTAAATAATTTTGCACCAAACGGAAGCCGATATAACTTTTAGCACTGTCTGCGTATTCATAATCTCTAGAAGCCACCCTCAAATAATACGAAACATCTTTCCAGGAACCTCCACGGATTACTTTGTGATTATCTTCAAAACTATCATAGTTAGGATTTGCAGAGCTAAGAAAATCATAAGTAGCTTTGGTATAGGTTGAGTTTGTCCACTCCGACACATTACCAGCCATATTATACAGCCCATAATCATTGGGGTCAAAAGAGTTAGCTTCGACAGTATAAAGCGCCTCGTCAGCAACGTAATTGCCTCGTTTTGGTTTAAAATTGGCCATAAAGCACCCTCTGTCGTCTGTCAAATATGGACCACCCCAAGGATAAGTGCCGGATTCTATACCACCACGGGCAGCGTATTCCCACTCCGCTTCGGTTGGAAGCCTAAACTTAGCTGAGGTAGACTTGCGCTTTTTTCGGCTTTTTAAATAATCGTTTCTAATTTTTGTGCGCCAATGGGCAAATGCGCGGGCTTGATGCCAATTAATTCCTACCACTGGATAGTATGCATATGCTTGATGCCAAAAATAATCGTTGTGCATAGGCTCATTGTAACTGTATTTGAAATCTTTTATCCAAACCGTGGTGTCTGGGTATATTTCAGGCGCTTGGTAGTGAACAAATTCAGATCGTGCGCTATCAGGATTCTGGACTGCTTTTTGAACATCTATACTAGAAAAACGGTATTTTAATAGTTTAGTGTTGATTACAGGGTCTCCAGCAAACCACTCACTTTCTGGTAAATAGATAATTTCTTCTAGGACACGAGCATATTCTGCATTGGGATACTCTTCACGGTCTTTAATAATGTCAACATCTCTGTTTAAGGGGAGGCTATAATGAAACAGCGAATCATGCGCTTCTTCTGTTTCATAATAATTTGACACTGCGTCTGAAAAGCTTTCTTCCAAGAATTGCTGATAGCCGCTTTTATCCTCATCTTCAGTTTCTTCTAATGCATCCATGTCGTATTTAGGCAAATATGCTAAAATAGGGTTCTCATCAATTTCATCATCAGTTGTGGGAAACTCAGAAACAGAAAAATAGCCACCACTTAATAAGGCAGCTTTTGCCAATTCAGTACGAATGATAGAATCTTTTACCCATTCTACAAATTGACGATATTCACCATTGGTGATTTCTGTTTCATCCATCCAAAAAGATCGTAAACTGACTGTTCGGGTTGGATTATCGTTTGCCGCTAGAACATCTTCATCAGAAGACCCCATAATATATGAGCCACCAGGGACTAAAACCATTCCGTGTGGCTTCTGAGGGTAAAACTTTTTTTGCTTTACGCCTACAAGCTCACCTTGATTTGATTTGCCACAACCAATTAAGGTAAATGCGGCAAGAAAAAATAGCGGTACCTTTCTCATTCAATTTTAAATATTATTCACCTTACTAGATAAAGTAATACACCAAAAATATGGAATTTAATGCATACTTCGCTTAACTGATTTCCACCAACGGCTAGGAATTTCTCCTTTTTGCGCTAATCGGTAGTCTTTTTCAGCACATGGTAATAACGTAACTTGGTCATTATTATTATGTTTGCCTTCTTTTGGAACTTCAATCCACCAGCGCTGACTTTTCTCGCTTTTATAAAAAATGAGTTCCGTTTGGTCTTGTGGAACAACGAATTTTGTGCAAACTTCGTGTGTTGAAAATGGATATTCGTTCACACGGTGACAATATCCTTCAAGCACATACCATATCATTTGTGCGAGCAACTGATCCGTCCTTTGGCTGTCTGATATGTTAAATACACCCAAAACACTAAGCCTATCACTCAAGCCTGCATAACGCATGAGCTTGCAAATTTGTGCGCCATCAAAGCCATTGGGCAAGCCCTTAGGATTATCCAATTCGCTTGCTTTGACAGCATTCAAATCAACAGAAAGTATGTCTGTATCTCTTAAAATTGGTTCAGACTCGTGTATATCAGCCGAAATATCCCCTAAACGATACGCATCAAAAAAGAGTTTTTGCATCAGATCAAGCTCTTCTTGTGAAATATAATATGATTGGTATCCAAGATTGGTAAACTGCTTTAAGTTGTTTGGTTTCTCGGTTATTATTTTTGACATATAGCTATCATCTGATACCAAAACGCCAGGCTCTCCAAAATCAAAACGCGCATCAATAGAAGTTAAATTGACATACGTATTCATGCCGCTCAGTCCTCTAAACATCCCAAGGGTATTTTCCTGCTCACCTCCAACAACAATAGTAAGTATGTTTCGCTGATGCAATTCTTTTACCAATGATTGTAACGCAAATAAGGTGTCTTTGGGATGGTCTCCGCTGTGCAATACACCTAGGTCGGCGCATATAAAATCCCAATTTCCATTAAAAAGTTGATAAAATTGCTGTCGAAAACGCAAATGTAGCGGTTCTCCTTTGACTAATCGTGGCTCTAAAGACACCATGGCAACACTCACATCTGTCAATTCAGGAATGCCGTCTTTTTGGGTATGAATACGCAGGTTGCGCCCTATAACTTGATCTGGCAGCATTAGGTTGTGTGCCAACAGTCGATCGTCAATCGGAATTAAAAAGTCAAAATCCACCTTTATTTCTTTTTGGCACGCTTTTTCTTCTTGGGCTTTTGCTTCTCAAGATAAGACATCGCTTGTGTAAGCGTCATTTCTGATACATCAATCGTTTTTTGAAGTTCGGCTTTTTGTTTGCCTTTGATGATGTTGTGTCTGCCCCAACGTGCTTTTTCAACTCTTACACCTTCATCTTCCCAATTATGGACAATGCGTTCTGCTTCTTTTTTCTTTTTATCTTCAATTAATTGAGCAATGTCGGCATCTGTCAAATTATCGTAATCGTATTTCTTTGAAACATTGACAAACCAGCCATTCCATTTGATAAAAGGACCAAAGCGTCCAACCCCTTTGGTAACTGGGAGTTCTTCATAAATAGCAATGGGCGCATCAGCGATGCGCTTCTCCTTAATAAATTCAATGGCTTCTTCAAGAGAAGTTGACAACGGATTTTTCCCTTTTGGCAATGAGATAAATGTTTTTCCATGGCGCACATAAGGCCCATAACGCCCATTGTTAACTTCAACCGCTTCAGCGTCAAATTCGCCCAAATGCAAGGGGAGTTTAAACAAGTCCAATGCTTCCTCAAAAGTAATTTTTGTCAATTGTTGATCGGGGTGCAAACTGGCAAACAAGGGTTTGTCTTCCTCTTCAACAGTTCCTATTTGAGCCATGGCGCCAAACTTGCCTAATCGAACACTAAGTTGACGTCCCGTTTTTGGATCGATACCTAAAATACGCTCGCCAATTTCACGCTGAGCGTTTTCTTTAACATCTTCAACAACAGGATGGAAATCCTTGTAAAATGCTTTCATCATGCTTTTCCAATCTTCATTGCCAAGAGCAATAGAATCAAAGCTTTGCTCCACTTTAGCTGTAAAATTATAGTCTACAACACGCGGGAAGTTTTTCACTAAAAAGTCATTGACCAGCATACCTACATCAGTGGGGACCAACTTGCCTTTTTCAGAGCCAACACGTTCCGTGAGTATTTCTTTTTTAATGTCATTTTGCATTAAAACCATTTGGGTGTATTTTCTTTCATCACCCTCAACAATTCCCTTTTCAATGTATTTACGATTGATGATCGTAGTGATTGTAGGAGCGTAAGTCGAGGGCCGTCCAATACCCAGTTCTTCAAGGCGCTTTACAAGAGATGCTTCCGTGTAGCGAGCAGGGGGTCTGGTAAATCTTTCTGTGGCGATGATCGTTTTTGCGTCTAATCGCTCATTTTGAATAACTTTAGGCAATAAGCCTTCTTGAGCATCTTCCTCTTCATCTTTTCCTTCAAAATATACTTTAAGAAACCCTTCAAAAGTAACCACCTCACCACGAGCAGTAAATTTCTTATCATGCTTATCAGCATTTATCTGAATAACCGTGCGCTCCAATTTAGCATCGCTCATTTGAGAGGCTATGGTTCTTTTCCATATCAACTCATACAGGCGCTGCTCATCAGGTGTAGCATCAACAAACATTTTTGCTAGTTTGGTTGGACGTATGGCTTCATGGGCCTCTTGGGCTCCTTTGTTTTTTGTTTTAAACACACGTGTTTGTGCAAAATCGGGACCATAGGAATTGGTGATAACCTCACGTGCTTCGTTTAGCGCCTGTTTGGAGAGGTTAACACTGTCTGTTCTCATATAGGTAATATGTCCTGCTTCATACAAACGCTGTGCATTCGACATGGTTCTACTTACTGAAAAACCAAGTTTACGAGAAGCTTCTTGCTGTAAGGTTGAAGTAGTAAAAGGGGCCGTTGGCGATTTGCGTGCTGGCTTTTTTTCCAAGTTTGATACAGCAAAAACAGCACCTATGTTTTGGGATAAAAAGACATTTGCTTCCTCTGCAGTTTCATAAGTAGCGGCAGAAGATGCTTTTATGGTTTTTCCAGAACTCGTCTGAAAAATAGCTTGGATTTTATACGATGCTTTAGGCGTGAACGCTTCAATTTCAAGTTCGCGTTCCACAATGATGCGAACAGAGACTGATTGTACACGGCCCGCAGAAAGACCTCCTTTTACCTTACGCCAAAGTATGGGCGAAAGTTCATAGCCCACCAAGCGATCTAAGACACGACGTGCTTGTTGTGCATCTACCAAATGCTGATTTATAGCTCTTGGGTGTTGGATCGCATTCTGAATGGCATCTTTTGTGATTTCGTGAAAAACAATGCGTTTGGTACGCTGTTGATTTAAATCGAGTTGTTGTGCCAAGTGCCAAGCAATGGCTTCTCCTTCTCGGTCTTCATCACTAGCAAGCCAAATAGTTTCCGCTTTTTTGGCTAGTGTGCGTAGTTCTCGCACGACTTTTTTCTTGTCGTCGTTTACAATATAGTTTGGGCTAAAGTCGCCCGTAACATCTACCCCCAGTTCCTTGGCGGGAAGGTCGGAGATGTGACCATAGCTAGACACCACTTTGAATTTATCACCCAAAAACTTTTCTATTGTTTTGGCTTTTGCGGGTGATTCAACGATGACTAGATTCTTGGACATGTGTAACTTTTAAGAGAACAAAAGTAGGCGAATTTATGTTTTGTGAAAATATTGAGGAGCCGAAGCGCTAAAAAAAATCTAAAATTTCTTCGTTGTTGCCCAACAAAATATTTTATATGTGCTACATAATTCACATTATATTTGGCTATAATATTTAATTATGGATTTAATTTTAGCGCCTTGGCCTTGGTAT
>JBDQNA010000095.1:0-4921 GCA_040261965.1 Flavobacteriaceae bacterium | reverse complement strand
TTCGGAGGCGCAAATCAAAGAACGTATGGACATTGTAGGGCCACACACCCAATGGATACGTTCGTTCTCTTGTACAAACGGCAATGAGTTTATTCCTGAAGCCGCAAAAGCAAGAGGCTTAAAAACAATGGTAGGTGCTTGGATAGGAACTGATGCACAGGAAAACAAGAAAGAAATCGACGCCTTGATCAAGCTTGTCAAAAACGACCAAGTAGATATCGCCGTTGTGGGGAATGAGGCTTTGATGCGAGATGAGCTCAGCGAAGCACAAGTAATTGATTATATCGCTCAAGTTAAGAAGGCAAATCCAAAGGTTCAGGTCGGGTATGTTGATGCTTACTACGAATTTATTCAACGACCAAAGCTGGTTGATGCCTGTGATGTAATTTTAATAAATTGTTATCCGTTTTGGGAGGGATCAACTATTGAATCTTCCACGGCATATTTAAAAGAAATGCACGAAGCTACAAGTAATGTGGCCAAGAACAAACCCATTATTATAAGCGAGACAGGATGGCCAAATCAAGGTGAAAGTGTCGGAGCAGCAATTCCCACAGCATCACATGCAGCACAGTATTTTGTGAATGTAAATATGTGGGCCCAACAAGCACAAGTACCCTTGTTTTACTTTTCCTCATTTGATGAGTCTTGGAAAGTTCACCACGAAGGAGACGTAGGCGCACGTTGGGGTATTTGGGACAAAAACGAAAAATTAAAACACTAACACATGTCATACAGAGAAGGTAAAGACTTTAGCCTAGAGGCACTTGAATACAAGTCGTACAAAGGAGTTAATTTTGATACATATTCAAATAAGGAATTAAAGAACCTATGGCGTAAAACCCTCAAGTCGGGTATGCATGGCATTTGCTTTAGCATGTACGAAGACGGCCAAGAGCCTGGAGACACGATCACTGAAGTTCAGGTCGAAAGACGTATCAATATTTTAAAGCCATATTCCAAATGGATACGCTCATTTTCGTGTATTGAAGGAAATGAACATATTCCTAGACTAGCTCATAAACACGGCTTGAAAACTATGGTGGGTGCATGGTTGAGCGATGACAATGAAAAAAACGAAGAGGAAATCGATGCCCTTATTGCTTTAGCAAACGAAGGATGTGTGGACATTGCCGCTGTTGGCAACGAAGTGCTTTACAGAAACGACCTTTCTCTTGAAGCACTTTTAGATTTTATGAAACGTGTTCGCGCAGCTATACCAGAACATATTCCAGTAGGCTATGTAGATGCTTATTATGAATTTTCGGTACACCCTGAACTTGTAGAACATTCGGATGTAATATTGTCGAACTGTTATCCCTTTTGGGAAGGCTGTCCAGAAGAGTATGCTCTTAATCATATGCAACAAATGTATGGGCAGGCCATGGATGCAGCAAAAGGGAAAAAAGTAATTATTACCGAAACAGGATGGCCAAGTAAGGGTGAGTCATTGAAAGCTGCTGAGCCAGGTGAGGAACACGCCATGAAATATTTTATCAATACGCAGGCTTGGGCTAAAAAATCCAATATAGATGTATTTTATTTCTCCTCTTTTGATGAGTCCTGGAAAGTAGGACCAGAGGGAGAAGTAGGTGCCTATTGGGGACTTTGGGATAAAAATGAAAAGTTAAAATTTTAAACTTCTTTATTTTTTTCTGCTAACGAGCAGCCTTACCTATGAATAGTCTTTTAGACAATGCACAAGAAGTGTATCTTTGAGGATGCGTTTATGTTATTTGCTTTTTTTCATTGTTTTGGTTGGTTGTACACAAAAACAGCCTCCTCTTTCTTCAGACAAGGTTGTTATAGTCGATACACTTATTCAAAAGACACCCCTTAAAACACCTGTTCCAAGGCAGGAATTAAATTGGTCAAACGTATTGGCCTTAATGGAATCTTTGCACGAAATTCCTTCTGACCAACGTGCGATTACCCTTAAAAACATCAAAGAGGAAGCCATTAAATTAAATGAGCAACCCTGGCCAAAAGACTGGGATACCAAGCCCATTCGTGCACGTTTTAATGTGTTTGTAACCCATGTAAGCATCGCTGCAGATCAGCGTCTAGGGGATGCTGCACTCGAACAACAAAGCCTAGCTATTAATAAGATGAAAACAAGTTGGGATATATTTGCCGACCTCATCAGCGGCGACACGATGCTAACGGGCTTCAACCCCACAATCAGCCAACCGATAGGTAAAACCGAATAGCGCAGCGCTACAGTTATCCATTACCATTTTATTTCGCGTACTTCCTGTTGTTGCAAATGAAGGGAGTGGAAGGTTAAGACGTTCAGCAGCTAGGGTATAAAAATCAACTCTTCGCTGATGAACTGGACTAACACAATGAAGCGTTTTCCCCCAATGTCCTTCCTCAATTATAGCCATTATAAAACGCACGGCGTCTTCTCGATGAACTAGATTTATTGGTGCTTGTGGTGCAGGTATATCTGTTCTGCCAGCAAGCTGTTTAGCAGGATGCCTATCGCCCCCAACGAGTCCGCCCAACCTTACAATTGTTGCATGATTTACAGCAGTTTGAATGAATTTTTCCGCTTCCAAAAGTTGTAGTCCGCTTAAACCATCCGGTTCAGGAATGCTTTTTTCATGAACTACTCCTTGTGAAGCACCAAACACTCCTATACTGCCGAGCAATACTAGCTTACATGAAGGATGTTGTGTAAGGGCCGTCACAAGTATTTTTATACGATTTGCATAGTTGGCTTTAGGATTTTTTCTCAACCCTGGAGGAAATGCAATAACAAGGGTGTCAACTTCTTCTAGAAAGGCATTAAGGTTTCCAATAATAGCTTCGTAGTTAAGCTTAATCAAGAACGGTTCGATATTGAGATTACGTAAGTCTTCTAGACCATTTTTGTTAGTGACACTTCCACGAACATGATACCCTTGGGTTATAAGCGATTGGGCAAGTGCTTTCCCCAACCAACCACACCCCATTATAGCTATCTTTTTCATTGTTGTAAATGTATCTTTTTTGCTGACAATTCAAAGATTAAAAAATTTTCCTTATCTTTTGTTAAATAAATTATAAACATGCCTATTAAAAGTTTTCAAGCAGCACGTCAAAAGCTCGTTCCAAAGCGGCGTAAATCTCTTTTGGTGCGTGACTATATGACGCGTGACTTGATTACGTTTTCCCCACAGCAATCTATCCTTGAGGTAATGCGTATTCTTATTCGCAATAAAATCTCTGGTGGACCTGTTTTGGACGATATGTCGAGATTGGTTGGCATTATTTCTGAGGCAGACTGCATTAAGCACCTTTCCGAAAGCAAGTATTTTAATCAGCCTTTTTTTGATCGTAAGGTAGCACAGAGCATGTCAGAGAATCCAGACACCATAGAAGCAGATAAAACGATTTTTGACGCAGCTACGTTGTTCCATAAGACCAACCGCCGTAGGCTTCCAGTCTTAGAGCAGGGGAGGCTGGTAGGGCAAATAAGTAGGCAAGATGTAGTTAAAGCAGCGTTGTTGTTGCGCAGTCAGCGGTGGCGCTAGTGGAATAAATAACCTATAAAACCCCCTTATCATGAGTACCATTCAGAATAGCGTAATGCTAATCGGACACTTAGGCGACAAACCAGAAGAAGTAAAATTAGATACCAAAAAAAAGTTAGCGACCTTTTCCTTAGCTACTAATTTTCGCTATAAAAATAAAGAAGGAGAAGCGGTTGAAAAAACGCAGTGGCATCGCATTGTTGCGTGGAATAAGCTAGCTGAAATATGCCTCGAACACCTGAAAAAAGGAAGTCATGTAGCATGTCGCGGGCATTTGGAATATCGCGAATATGAAACCAAGTCTGGTGAAAAAAGACGTGCAGCTGAAATTCATTTAGATGAAATGCAGTTGCTTTAATCAGGCGAAAATATCTGCTGCGATTCGATAGGTATTAGCATGTGCCTCAACGATTATATTTACATCTGGCGCGTAGCCTCCACCCATGCTACATTGCACAGGAATGTTGCGTTCATAAAAAGCGGATAGAACCATTTCATCCCTTTTTTTAGCCCCCTCGAGCGTAAGAGACAAGCGTCCGAGTTTGTCCTCATGTAGCACATCTACCCCCGAAAGGTAAAACACAAAGTCAGGCTGGAAGTCGCTTACCAAACTAAATAGCGTTTGTTCCAGTATACTCAGGTATGCGCTATCTTGTGTATTATCTGCTAACGCGATATCTAAATCACTGAGTTCTTTTTCAAAAGGATAGTTCGCTTTGCCGTGAACCGAAAAAGTAAATACGGCGGAATTGTTTTGAAATAGTGCTGCTGTGCCATTTCCTTGATGCACATCCAAATCGACAATCAAGATTCGTTGCGCCAGCTTGTTGTCAAGTAGGTAATTCGCCGCAATGGCTTGGTCGTTAAGCAAGCAAAATGCCTCTCCACGGTCATAAAAGGCGTGGTGCGTTCCACCTGCAATATTAAAGGCAATGCCATGCTCAAGTGCAAAAGTACAACCCTCTAATGTGCCTTGTGCGATAACACACTCTCGCTCAATGAGCTCAGTTGACAGCGGAAAGCCAATGCGACGTGCCTCTTTTTTCGGAAGTGATAAGGCGTTTAATTGCTCGTAATAGTTTAGGCAATGAGTTCGTGTAATGTGTGAATCTGCAATTCGCTTAGGTGTAAAAAACTGTTCTTTATAGCATGTTCCTTCTAAGAGCAGTTGCGGTGGTAACAATTCATACTTGGCCATAGGAAAACGGTGCCCTTTTGGTAAGGGGTGCGCGTAACTAGGGTGATGGGCAATGCGAATCATTGTCACAAATATAGGCCTTACTCCTTTTTAAATATATCCCATAGCAAGTAGCAAAACACCAAATATAAAAAGTGAACTGAGGGTTTCTTTATCAGAATCTAGTGTAAAGATATTTTCACAAAATAAACAATAGGCTAATTTT
>JBDQNA010000104.1:0-4184 GCA_040261965.1 Flavobacteriaceae bacterium | reverse complement strand
TGTTTGAGCTGCGCCATATGCTTTTGATCTGCGATAAAAGCGCCTACAGGGAGTCCACCTCCAAGCCCTTTCCCAATGACCAAAATATCAGGTATTATTTCGTGATCCATAAAGGCAAATAGTTTTCCTGTACGTCCAATTCCTGGTTGAATTTCGTCTAGGATAAGCATCGCGCCAACTTCTTCACAACGTTTTTTAACTTTTTTAAGATACCCCTTCTCTGGCACAATAAATCCAGCACCCCCTTGAATGGTTTCTAAAATTACAGCAGCTGTTTGGCTTGTGATATTTTTAAGATCCTCATGATTGTTAAAGGTGATAAATCGCGTTCCTGGGATAAGAGGTCTGTATGCACTTTTTCGCAATTCGTAACCCATCACACTCATAGCTCCCATGGTATTTCCATGATAGGCTTTTTTTGCCGCTATAATTTCAGCACGTCCAGTTACACGTTTGGCCAATTTTAATGCACCTTCTATAGCCTCGGTACCTGAATTGGTTAAATAAGTAGTGTTTAGGTGTTGCGGTAAGTGATCGGCCAGCAACTTGGCCAGTAAGACAGGTTCTTTTTGGATAAACTCTCCATAGACCATCACATGGAGGTATTTGCCTAATTGTCTTTTGATAGCACGCACAACTGTGGGATGTCGATGCCCCAAGCTACAAGCAGATACACCAGCTACCAAATCAAGGTACTTTTTTTTGTTGCTATCATATAAGTAGCACCCCTTTGCACGAACAATTTCAAGCCCCATCGGGTGTGCTGTTGTTTGCGCTTGGAAAGCTTTAAATAACGATGCAAGTGAAGCCATTGCAGCTATCTTTTTAATTTTATTGGGATCCCTTTTGTTTCTAGCTCTGGATGATTGCCTTTTATGTTGTAGCGCTTGAGGTCTATACCGTGAAACAGATCTTCCTTGCTGTATATTCTCTCATCTTCTCGCCATGTAAAACCAAGTAACTGCCTGATGTTTTCAGGAAGGTCATCAGGGGGATAAACTACCCCATCGGGGTTTGTGAAAAAAGTAATTTTTTCGACACCATCGTCTTTAAATTCTAAACGCAATGCACTACAGATGGCTTTATCTATTCCTGTCAGTTCAAGAGTTTTATCATCATAGATATAATAAACCATTTCTGTATTTTGAATAACGTCTACTATTTCAAGACTTTTACCTTTGAATTTCCCCTTTAGCTGAAGTCCTTTGACTTGATTAAAATTAGCTGCATTTAAACTGTCTTGTTCAATAATAAAGGCGTTATTGTAGATAAGCAGCGAATCCAATACTTCTTTTTCGTTATCTATGGTAAGGTGGATTTCGTCTCCTGTCATTTGACTTTCATCTGACCATAATATGGGGTTGCGATCTGCAATCTCTTGCGGCGTTAAATATTGTAAATCACGATCAGAGATTGGACGCCTAATGAGCTTTGCACGCCCAGATGTTTGATTAAAGTGAATAGAGTCTGTTTTACCACTTAAATCTTCTTTGAAAATACGTACATCGTGAAATCCACGTATGATTCGTTGTTCAGGGGGACCAGTTGCAATAAGTGTGTCTGCATGAATATAAAGGGAATCTAGTTCAACTACATTAATTGCAAGCGCTCGGTGTGTTACCATAGCCGAGTCTTTTTCTTTAAATACCTGCCCGTAATTCCCAGTGATAATGGAATTATTTATAGTATCGGTTATCCGAATATTTTGGGTGGCTGACGCATATTTTTTGGTATCATTAAAATAGATGCTATCGCCAAGGATATTGCGGTTGTTGTAGTCAATAGAGGCGTTTTTCTTAAAGAACCCTTCTTTCTTAACTGTGTTATAAAAGCCTTCACGGCAACGAACCACATAATCTTCCCCTATAATCGTGGTAGCTCCGTAAAAAAAAGCATGCTTTGTCTCGGTGTAAAAATCCATACGTGCAGAAGTCAAGGTAAAATCAGGATTGTTGACCACTACCTTGTTTTCGAACTTGTATTTTTTGCTCTCAGAAATATAAGTACCTCTTTTGCTATTAATCGTAGTCAAGCTGTCATAAACTGTTCCGTTAGCAGGATAGAAGGCTATGTTTTTAGTTCTGTCAAAATAAAGTGTATCTGTCTTAAGCAGCATTTCCTTGTTGTCAAGTACAACCTGTTCTTTTGCAACGGCTAATTTTATTTTGCCATCGTAATTGACAGTCTTACTTGTTAGTACCAAGCTATCCCCTTGAATGATACGAACATTTCCAAAGGCATCAAATCTATTTTCTTTTTTATAAAAAAACGCCTTATCAGACCATACATCCATACCTTGATGCACCAGATGTACCTGTTTGGTGGCACTTCGTTCTAAGATATTAGCTCCTGGAAAGTTTTCTTCATCTAGCTGAAATGATCCCGCTTGACGTATTTCTATTTCTTTTTCCTGTGCCCATAATCCAGTAGCGGACAACAGCAGTAAACAAGAAAAGAGAATAGCTCTCATGAATATTTATTAAGACGAACGAAAGATGGTTTGATTTCTATCTGGGCCTACAGAAACAATCTTTATGGGCGTTTCCACATAAGCTTCGATAAAGGCCACATAGTCCATAAATGTTTTTGGAAGTTCGTCTTCGCTGCGCATTTTGGTCAAGTCTTCCTTCCAACCAGGCAATGAAGTGTATTGTGGTTTTACCTCTTCTGCATTTAAGGAGTAGGGTAGATGCTGAATGTTCTCGCCTCTGTAATCATACGACACACAAACGTTAAGCGTATCAAAACCAGAGAGTACATCGCCTTTCATCATCATCAGTTGGGTGACCCCATTTACCTCAACTGCGTATTTAAGGGCAACCAAATCGAGCCAACCACATCGACGTGAGCGACCTGTGGTAGCGCCGAACTCGTGGCCTACACGGCCCATTGTTTCCCCGATTTCGTCAAATAACTCGGTTGGAAAAGGACCACTTCCTACTCGCGTGGTATAGGCTTTGAATATGCCGTAAACTTCCCCAATTTTGTTGGGTGCAATACCCAGCCCAGTACATGCGCCTGCGGCAGTCGTATTGGATGAGGTAACAAACGGATACGTACCAAAGTCTATGTCCAAAAGGGAACCTTGTGCGCCTTCAGCTAAAATATGCTTTCCTTTTTTTTGGGCTACACTTAAGAACTGTTCGCTGTCTACAAACGAAATGTTGCTTTTCAAAAAATCTATGGCTTCAAAAAACGCCTTATCAAGTGACGCCATGTCATACTCAAGATTAACGTTCATGTTTGCAACCATGGCCAAATGCTTATCGCGAAGCGCTTTATATCTTGTCTTCCAACTTGCTAATTCAATATCGCCAACTCTAATCCCATTACGTCCAGTTTTGTCCATATATGTTGGACCAATTCCTTTGAGCGTAGATCCAATTTTTGCCTTTCCTTTCGCAAGCTCTGAAGCGGCATCAAGTAGTCGGTGTGTTGGAAGAATTAGGTGTGCTTTTCTAGAAACCAACAGTGAGCTATTGATATCAATATCAAAAGGAGCAAGGTTGTCTAATTCTTGCTTAAAAATAACAGGGTCAATCACCACGCCATTTCCAACCAAGTTGGTGGCATCGGGATGAAAGATTCCAGATGGTATGGTATGTAATACGTGTTTAATTCCGTCAAATTCTAGGGTGTGGCCTGCATTGGGTCCGCCTTGGAATCGAGCAATAATGTCGTACTTTTTTGTAAGTACGTCAACTATTTTACCTTTTCCCTCGTCGCCCCACTGTAAGCCTAGGAGTAAATCAATGGCCATGAATGATTAGTTAGCGTTTTTTTTGGTTCCGTAAAAATATAATGAGTGCGCGTGTATGTCAATATCAAAAACCTCCTCAATGGTTTGTTTTATGGCTTGAATACGGGGGTCGCAAAATTCCTTTACATCTCCAGTGTCTGTTAAAATTACGTGATCGTGTTGTTTGTCAAAATATGACTTTTCGTACTGGGCGTGCTGTAAACCAAATTGATGCTTTCGAACCAAGCCACATGCCAACAACAGTTCAATTGTATTGTAGAGTGTGGCACGACTTACCCTGTAGTTTTTGTTTTTCATCATGATATATAACGACTCGATATCAAAATGTTCATTACTTAAGTAAATTTCTTCGAGTATGGCAAAGCGTTCAGGAGTTTTTCTATGCCCGTTGCTATCCAAAAATTGAATAAAAACACTCTTTACT
>JBDQNA010000060.1:0-7020 GCA_040261965.1 Flavobacteriaceae bacterium | reverse complement strand
CCAATCATAACCATGAGAAAACAAATTGTAGCCGGTAACTGGAAAATGAACCTAAACGCCGCAGAAAGCCAAGCATTGATAGCTGCCTTAAAAGCACAAACTTTTGATACGAACGTACATGTAGCTATCGCTACGCCTTACGTACACCTAGCAGCGGCAGTTGACCAAACCGTTGGTACCTCCATAGATGTGGCCGCTCAAAACATGCATCAAGCTGCTTCTGGCGCCTATACGGGCGAGGTGTCGGCCGCCATGTTGGAAGGTGTTGGGGTAAAGACCGTTATCCTTGGTCACTCGGAACGTAGAGCTTATTTCCACGAGACTGACGCCCTTTTGGCTGAAAAAGTAAATGCCGCATTGGAAAACGATATGCATGTTATTTTTTGTTTCGGTGAGGAGTTAGAAGATCGTAAATCAGAGGCCCACTTTGACCTAGTTACAAGTCAGCTTACAAATGGACTCTTTCATCTACAGCCTTCACAATGGGAAAATATTACACTTGCTTATGAGCCCGTTTGGGCTATTGGGACTGGTGAAACAGCAAGCCCAGCACAAGCGCAAGAAATGCACGCTCATATTAGAGCTGTGTTGGCTGCAAAATATGACGATGCACTAGCACAACGCGTCTCCGTACTTTACGGAGGAAGTGTAAAGCCTGCCAACGCTAAAGAGATTTTCGCTCAAACTGATGTTGATGGTGGGTTGATTGGTGGCGCTGCTCTTAATGCTGAAGACTTTGCCGCGATAGTCAATGCTTTTTAAATTTGAAAGCTTACCGTGCTTATCATTTTAGTGTTTATCCAACAGATAAAACAGCAATTTTTTCTGCTTGGCTAACATCCTTTCCATTTGAAAGTTTTATTACTACCGAGACAGGGGTATCGGCTTATATTCCTTTGTCCGAAGCGACTCAAATTTCTGAAACAGCCTGCCTAGCTGTTCCATTTGATGGGGTAGTGGCTACACTACATATTGAAGATTTTGAAGGGCAGAACTGGAATGCTATTTGGGAAGATCATTTTCACCCTATTACAGTTGGCGATTGGACCATAAGGGCTTCGTTTCACAAGGCTTCCACCACCAAGCACGAAATCATTATTGACCCACAGATGTCTTTTGGCACGGGGCACCATGCCACGACACAGCTTATGCTCGAACAGCTTCTGGATATAGATGTTGCTGATAAATCAGTTTTAGATATGGGTACGGGAACGGGTGTTTTGGCAATTGCTGCAAAAATGCAAGGCGCCAAAAAGGTTGCTGGTGTCGATATTGAAAGTTGGTGTGTTGATAATGCTATTGAAAATGCGGCTAAGAATGACATACACGATATTGCCTTTAGTACCAAAACTTTAGGAGATTTTACAGGCCTTAAACCGGATCTGATTTTGGCTAACATCAATAGGAATGTGCTGTTAGCCCATTTGCCTAGCTATGCTCAAATGCTTTCGCCAGATGGCAGTTTACTCCTCTCTGGGTTTCATCAAGAAGATGTAGCTGCGTTATATGCCTTGGCTCATGAAAACGGACTCAAATCCCTAGGGAAAACTGAAAAAGAAGGTTGGATTTGCTTAAAATTTATAATTTAGTAGAGATGATTTACTTTGAAAAAACAAAAGAAAAAGAGCAAGAACAGCGAGAAGTAGCCGTTGAAACCTCTCGTTTGCACGAAATCATACTGTACAATGACGATGTCAATACTTTCGATCATGTCATCAATACTCTTATTGAAGTGTGTGAACACACGCCAGAGCAAGCTGAGCAATGTTCGCTTATTGTACACTACAAAGGCAAATGCTCTGTTAAACGTGGTTCTTATGATGAGTTGGAACCCAAATGCATTCGACTACACGCTGCAGGACTTAGTGCTGAAATCGTTTAGGCCGTTATTTTTCGCAATTGCTTACCTTAGCTTAAAAATTTATCTATGCGCATTATGTACATATTGCTGCTTGTCGCATGTTTTAGTTACGCTCAACCTACTGCTATGAAAAATTCAATTCACACTTTTACTGTTGAGGACATAAACGGCACGCCTTTTTCGCTTGAATCACTTAAGGGTAAGAAAGTTATGATTGTAAATACGGCCTCCAAATGTGGTTTGACACCTCAATACAAAAAGTTAGAAGCCCTTTATCAAGAATATAAAGATCAAAATTTTGTTATTATTGGTTTTCCAGCCAATAATTTCATGTGGCAAGAACCCGGTAGTAACGAAGATATCAAAGCCTTTTGCGAAAAAAATTACGGCGTTTCTTTTCCTATGATGGCTAAGATTAGTGTTAAAGGAAAAAACCAACACCCCCTTTATACTTTTCTTACTAAAAAAGATAAAAACGGTGTCCAGGACAGTTCTGTTAAATGGAATTTTCAAAAGTATCTCATTGACGAAAATGGCCATTTGGTAGCAGTGATTTCACCTCGTACACAGCCCGATGACCCTGTTGTGTTAGATTGGATAAAAAGCTAAAAATGAAAATAGACATCCTTGCCATAGGGGCACACCCTGATGATGTAGAGCTTTCTTGTGCTGGAACCCTTGCCAAAGAAATTGCCAATGGCAAGCAGGTAGCTATTCTCGATCTTACGCAAGGAGAACTTGGAACAAGAGGGACAGCTGAAATCCGCGCAAGTGAAGCTAAAGAAGCAGCTAAAATACTAGGGATTGGTGCTCGATATAACCTCAATTTTGCGGATGGTTTTTTTAAAAATGATAAGGCACATCAATTGCAATTGGCTGCATATATTCGTTTTCTAAAACCCGAGATGGTACTTTGTAACGCTGTTTCTGATCGACACCCCGATCACGGCCGAGCAGCTGCATTGGTTGTAGAAAGTTGTTTTTTGAGCGGTTTGCAACAAATAAATACTACGTACGAAGGGCAATCACAGGAAGCATGGCGCCCAAAGCAAGTTTACCATTACATCCAATGGAATGATGTACACCCTGACTTTGTTGTCGATATAAGCGCCCATATGGACATCAAGCTTAAGGCAGTTAATGCCTATGCCTCACAATTTTTTAACCCCCAAACATCAGCACCCAAAACACCCATCAGCAGTCAAAACTTTATGGATAGTGTTAAATACCGGGCTGCCAATCTGGGAAGACTTATTGGGGTTGATCATGCAGAAGGGTTTACAGCCTCGCGTTTATTGGCTGTTGACCGTATAAACGATTTGATGTAAAAGCTGTTTTGGATTCTCTAAAAACGTAGTACATTTGCATCCTAGAAAATGGTGGTTGTAGCTCAGTTGGTTAGAGCGCTAGATTGTGGTTCTAGAGGTCGCCGGTTCGAGACCGGTCTTCCACCCAAGAAAAACCCTTCGAGAAATCGAGGGGTTTTCTTCTTTAAACCAACTTCGCTATTAAGCTATACTCACAAGTAATTGATACTTAAATATACGGAATTTTACCCTGTTCTCGGCAGTTTCTCGGCACTTTTTACCCATTTTACTATTACTTTTTTAACTCTGCCGAGATTGCTCGTATAGCCTAAAATATACAACGGCTTTATATGAGTGCCCTTTTCCACCTGCCATTGTAATTTCATCCACCATATAATTATCTTTTTGTAACCAACGCTGAAGCCTACCAATTAATTTATTATTTTAGGTGTGTGAGAGGCTCAATATTTATTCTCCCTGTGCATCTGAACAACATTTTTTGTTTAAATTTGCTTAAACTCAAATCTTATATATTATGAAATATCTATCATTACTATCATTTTTATTAATCGGCTCATTCGCTTTTGCACAATTAGGTGTTGAGGTTGGCTATCATTCTGTAAATGGAAAGGTCAAAAGTTCAGGTAATACATCAAAAACATCTACAAGTGCGGTATCACTCGGTTTGGTGTATGACTTAGAGCTTTCTGAAACATTAGATTTGCAGCCGTCCATTGGTTTTGCAATTGGTGAAAAAGTTGGAAATCAATCAAATAACGCCCTAGGCTTAGGAGCAGGCTTACATTATTATTTTAATAATCGCGATGCAGGCTTTTACGCGGGTCCTATTTTGTCTTACAGTTACTCACTCGAGGATATCGATACAACTATATTATCCAAGGGTTCCCTTGGTTCTGGTCTAGTTGTTGGATATGATATTTCACCCCAATTTAGTGTTTTGGCAGGGTATGGCTTTAGTTTGACAAACCCTTCTAAAATAGATGGAGTTAAGGTTTCCGCAAACTCGATTGGTTTTACACTTCAATATTTTTTTAGATAAAAGACCACAATTAATTTAAAAGCCGCCTAATTAATTAGGCGGCTTTTTTTATACCATAAATATGCGTTAGTTGTCTTTTAAACGCAAACGCTCCTCACGGTTCACAATCTCCCAAGCGGTATGGAAGATGAGACGGGTGCGTTTTTCCAACAATTCGTACTCAATTTTTTCAACCGTGTCTGTTGGTGCATGATAATCGGCATGCGTACCGTTAAAATAAAAGATAACGGGCACATTGTTTTTAGCAAAATTATAGTGGTCTGACCGGTAGTAATACCTGTTTTCGATATAGCGACCACGCTCAAAAACTTCTGTAGTAGGGTCATTGTAGCGGTAGTCCAAATCCAAGTTAATAAAGGCGTCGTTCATCGCTGCTGACACGTCGTGCAAGTCTTGTGATAAGATGTCTGAACCAATCAGATACATATAATTGCTGTTTTCTTTATGCAAATCGTCAATACGGCCTATCATGTCTATATTTAAGTTGGCAACCGTATCTTCAAGAGGATACACGGGGTTATCAGTGTAGTATTTAGATCCCAACAGTCCTTTTTCTTCTGCTGTAACGTGCAAAAAAAGCACAGAACGTTTAGGTCCATTGCCGTCTTTTACAGCCTGTTGAAAGGCTTCTGCAATTTCCAATATGGCAACAGTACCAGAACCGTCATCATCTGCACCATTGTTGATTTGTCCATCTTTTTCAACGCCAATATGATCTAGGTGGGCGGTGATAACCAATATTTCATTGGGTTTTTCACTTCCTTCAATAAAAGCTAAGACATTGCTAGCTTCTAACGTACGGTTTTCTCGGTATGAATTAAGTGTCATTGGCATGAAGTAAGCCCCATTGGGCATCCCTCCGTCTATCCCGAGTGATTCATACTCGCTTTTTAGATAGTTTATGGCCACTTCTTCCCCTTCAGTACCTGCTTCTCTTCCCATAAAATCGTCACCCGCGTAGGTATATAAATGCGCTTTTAGTTCTTCAGCTGTGATGCTAGCTGCGTAGGTTTCTGGGTCAAAGTCAATATTTTTTTGACTAGATACACATGCCATGCATAAAAAAGCAAATAGTATAGGTAAATGTTTCATGATTTAAAGTATTTGAGATGCAATATACAGCATTATTAAATTTTAGTGTCAATAAAGTTCCAAAGTGAAATTCGCTTTTGTAGCGCCTCTTGGGCTGCATCGTTTGCCTGCTCCCAAAGTTGGGTGTTGTTCCCACATAGCTCTTGAATCATTTGCTGCGCCATTGGACCATGTTCTCCACTATCTACCTCGATGTGACGTTCAAAATAATAGATCAATGTGTCGCAGTTGGCGTCTTTTTCTTTGGCCATATCTTTAATGATGGCAATGAACAAATCAGGAATTAGGTCTTCCCGACCATAGGTAAATACACTTGCAACAACATGCACAGGTGCTTGTGTTGCCGTTGTGAGTGAAAAATCGAGAAAAGACTTTATTTCATGGGGTATTGCAGCTTCGCTAAGAGCAGTACGCCAAGGAGTTCCGTTTTGAATTGCGGACACTAAAGCGTTGATAGGTGCGGTGTTTGCCCCTATTTCTTCCATGGCTTTTAGGTAAAGCTCAAAATGACTTGCAGGCTGGTTGATTTAATCCACGTCGCTTTCCTCACCCCAAACAATTTCATTGATTAGTCTTCTTGTAGACGGACTCCCTACGGGTACCCAAGGTAAGTCAGTACACGTAAGTTTGCGTTGTAAGGCTTTTACCAAAGACATGAAGTCCCAAACGGCAAAAACATGATATTCCATAAAAGTCTTTATTGCCTCAGTGCTGTTTAATTTGTGGTATAGCGCATGGTGCAATAGTTTATCTTTATGAGGCGCTAGTTTGTCCTCAAAAAAGGCAGTCGTTTTCATAAGCAATTTTTCAAGCACAAATTTATATAAATGACTCATAATTAGCGTTAAAGGATTTGTTATTTTTGAAGCATGTCTCGTGTTTTTCTTACCGAATGCCCTAGAGATGCCCTGCAAGGCATTAAAATGTTTATTCCTACGGATGTAAAAGTGAAGTACTTACAATCACTATTGCGAGTAGGCTATGATGTGCTGGATTTTGGAAGCTTTGTTTCTCCCAAAGCTGTTCCGCAAATGCGTGACACCCATGACGTTATTAGACAACTCGATTTAAGTCAAACCAATACGAAGCTGCTGGCCATAGTTGCCAACGAAAGAGGGGCCACTGAGGCTTTGTCTTATGAACAGATAAGCTACTTAGGTTACCCCTTTTCGATATCTGAAAATTTTCAAATGCGTAACACCAACACCACAATTGAAGACTCATTAGTCTTATTGAATCGCTTGGTTGAGCATGCTACTAGCCTGAATAGAGAATTGGTAGTTTATTTGAGCATGGGTTTTGGTAATCCTTATGGAGACCCTTGGAGTCCAGCCTTGGTGAGCACTTGGGTGGATAGGTTAGTGGATATGGGGGTCAGGCGTATTTCACTATCAGACACAGTAGGTATGGCACAACCCCAAACGATTACAGATTTATTTGAACATTTATTACAAGCATATCCCGATATTATTTTTGGCGCTCATCTTCATGCAAATCCAAATGAGGCTATTTCAAAAATCAAAGCCGCTTATGCAGGCGGTTGCCGTGCTTTTGATAGCGCCATGCGTGGGCTAGGAGGCTGCCCAATGGCTAAAGATGAACTTACGGGCAACGTTCCAACAGAAAAATTACTTTCCTTTTTAACAGCTCAAAAAGCACAAAATTCAGTGAACATGTTGCATTTTGAGTCAGCATATAAT
>JBDQNA010000098.1:0-4656 GCA_040261965.1 Flavobacteriaceae bacterium | reverse complement strand
CATTTCCGTAGATGGTGTAAATGGCTCTGACATTGTGCTGGGCTCGATGACAGAAGTAAGTACCAACGGAAACTGGCCTACCATTTACGATGCCGGAATACAAAACTAAAAATATAAAAAGTGACTTAAAGTTGTCCATTCACGTACACGTGAATGGACTTTCTTTTTTTACCCATAACCAAAAAACCAATAAAGCGTCTCAGATATTTAGAGCTGTTTTTGACACGTTTGTCCCTTTAGAAAATCTTCACGAAAACATACGAACAGCACTTAAAGAAAATGGCATGTTACAGCAAAGCTATAATGAAGTGCGCTGTAGCGTTGAAAACAATCTTGCGACCTTGGTCCCCAAGTCACTTTTTGAAGAAACTGCGCTTCACGAATATGTACAGAAAGATATTGACGTAAAACAAAACGACTTTATCACCTATGATGTTGAACCCAGCACAGATTGGATTTGTGTATATGCACCCTTTGTCAACGTAAATAATATGTTACTTGACAGCTTTGGTTCTTTTAGTTACTATCATGCCATAACGGTATGGCTACGCGCGTTGTCGCAACATAGCGCAGCAGACGGTGCCTTGGTTTGGAGTCTCTATAAAGAAAGAGACCACCTACATATCGGATTGCTTCGCGACAAAAAGCTTCAATTTTACAATTGCTTTGAAGCCAGCAGACCAAAAGATGTAGTGTATTACGTACTGCTCACCGCTAAAGAAAAAAGCATCAGCCCCAACGAGATACCCCTCTTTATCGCGGGTGATATCGCTGTTGATGATGAAGTTTATAAAGGATTACACGAATTTGTGAGAAGCATCAATCTGCTAACTGTAGAAAATGATTTGAAACATGTAGTACCGCGTATGAGTACCCACCAAGATTTTTGTTTGTTAAACCTATTTTAATGCGAATTGTTTCTGGCACATTAAAAGGAAGGCGTATAAGTCCTCCCAAAAAACTTCCTGTTAGACCTACAACCGATAGAGCAAAAGAGGCACTTTTTAATATCTTGGTACACCAATATGAGTTTAGCAACTGCAACGTACTTGACCTTTTTTCAGGGACGGGAAGCATCAGTTATGAGTTTGGTTCAAGAGGTGTTTCAAGCATCGTTGCGGTAGACAAGCATCCTGGGTGCATTCGCTTTATTACTCAAACTGCAGCAGATCTTTCTCTACCCATTACCACTGTTAAAATGCCCGTCTTGTTGTTTTTAGAGCGAAACAGCAATAGCTATGATTTTATTTTTGCCGATCCCCCTTATGCGCTTGAGTTGGCAACGTACACATCCATAGTCAATAGGATTTTTGAAAAAAGTACACTTACACCAAAGGGACTGTTAATTATAGAGCATGCCGAACAAATCGACTTATCTGATATTACACAATTTAGCCATGCCCGTAGCTATGGCGGCTGTGTGTTTTCGTTTTTTGGCTGCTAATTACTGCTTGCCAGCGCGGAATAAGTATTCCTTTTCAGCTTTTGTCAAACTCTCGTAGCCAGAGGAAGCAATTTTATCCAAAATGGCATCAATTTTTTTCTGATCCACAGCATCACTAGTAGTTGTTTTTCTAGCCGTTCTTGGACGTTTCCTTCTAGGGTTGGACGTTAAGGTCTTTTTTAGGGAGTCAAAACCATTCATAAACCAAGCGCCAATATCATTGCCCTGTAAAAATTGCCTTTGGTAAATATACCCCCATAGGGCACCGCCCAAGTGAGCAATATGACCACCCGCATTAGATTGGGGTATTTGCACCAAGTCAATAAAAATAAACAGCAAAGCTATATACTTCAACGGTACAGAGAACACAAACACCCGGATGGGTGAATTGGGCATATAAGAAGCCATAAAAATCAATACGGCCATCACCCCTGCTGAACTGCCAATAAGACTTCCGTCAACAGAGCTAAATACTGGAAATACATTGTAAGAAATCAAATACGTAAGCCCACCTGCCATGATGCCGACAAAAAATGTATTGAGCAAGAGCTTTTCTTTAAAAAGGTTGAGCATTAGACCTCCTGATATATAGAGCAACATCATGTTCCAAAAAATATGACTAAAGGAAGCGTGAAAAAAGCCATAGCTAAGTATTGTCCAAGGACGGAAAATAGCTGTTCTAATATTTGCAGAAAGCTCTACGTAGTCAAACCATCCTGAGATTGATGTTTTAAACAAAAAGAGAACTGTACTTAAAATAAAGGGAAGTACAAAAAATACCACATTGGTGGCAATGATTTTTTCTAAGGTGTTGAGCTTATCAAAGCGCAACTTTATGTCTTGCCAAAATCCCACTAGTTCCAACGTTTTTGGTTAAACTGATTTCGTTTCCAATACCACATAATTACAAAACCTGTCAGAGCACCACCAATATGGGCAATAAAGGCGGTATTGCTAGGGCTGAAAAACGACCTTCCAGTGAGTGCTGAAATAGTATCCAAAAGCACAACACCAGGAACAAAATACTTAGCTTTTATTGGAAATGGAAAAAACAACAACATCAATTCTGCATTCGGAAACAAAAAAGCAAAAGCGACCAAAATCCCATACAAGGCACCAGAAGCACCCACCATAGAAAAATTGAAAGAGGTATAAAGACTGTTGAGTTGAGACTCTGAAATTACAGATTGCCAAGCAGTGCTGTAACGTTCAGACTGTAATAAATCTAGAATAGTTGACTCTGAAAAACCTGCTGAAACCAATTGCTCAGTAATGGCACCTACTTGCGCATAGTTCACGGTAAGTTGTACTAAGGCAGCGCCTAGTCCCGCTGATATATAAAAGAATAAGAATTTGTTTTTACCCCAAATTTGAACCAAAGGCGAACCAAACATCCACAATCCAAACATATTAAATAATATATGTGAAAAGCCTCCATGCATAAACATGTGGGTGAGCAATTGCCAAATACCAAAACGATAGTTACCAGGATAGTGCAAGGCTAACAAGTCCGTAACTATTCCTGTGATGTCAGGGCTTATCAAAAAGGTGCCAGCAAAAAATAGCACGTTGATAATAATCAGTTGTTTTACAATATCAGGGATTGATCTCATGGACTAAAAAAAGTTTCTAACGCGTTTGCTGCTATCATTTTAAAGACTACTTTACCATCGGCAGTGCGATCAATTTCTTTACACGAGAGCAATTTATGTATCAATTCTATTTGTTCATGTGCTGCTAGAGACCTACCCGACCCGATGCATCGTTGTTTGGCAAGGGTAAGCGCCATGATATCACGCTGAGAGAAGGCATGAACCGTGCCATTTGATAGAGGTGTCAGCCAAGCTGACAAAAAGTGTGGAACATCAGCTGCAGCAAAAACTTCGGGTATGGCTTCAAACTCGATGGTATCACCCTCAGCACTTGACAAACGAAAACCCATATCGTGCAGCTCCTTTCTATGCGCTTTTAAGAGATCAATACTGGGCTTGTCTAAAGTAATCGCCAAAGGGACGGTTAAGGTTTGAGAAGCAACAGTTTGATCATCCCATTTATGCATAAACTCTTCATAAAGAATGCGCTCGTGTGCCCTACGCTGATGTACAATCATAATACCGTTATCGTGAGGTGCAATCAAATATTTCTGTTGCCATTGAAATGAGACATGAATATGATCGGTTTGAGGGGCTATTAGCGGTTTCGCATGTTCATGCTCGGCTATGTCATCAAACCGCACGTTTATAGCTGGCTGTTTCGATTGAGGCGGTGCGCTAAAAGGATTGAAATTGGGGTTTACGCTAATATTAGGCGCCACGGGAGCGGCCTTGTGTTTGGCATAAGGTGTTTCAAAGGAGGGGTCTGTTGCAAAATCCAAAGCAGGGGCAATACTAAATTGCCCCAAACTGTGTTTGATGGCAGCGCGAAGTACGGCATACAAGGCATGGTCATCTTCAAATTTAACTTCAGTTTTGGTAGGATGTATGTTGATATCCAGTTGTGCAGGAGGCACTTCAAGAAATAGAAAATAACCAGGCTGTTGCTCTGGGGATAACAATCCTTCGAAGGCTGCCAAAACGGCATGATGTAAATAGCCATTCTTAATAAAACGGTTGTTTACGAAGAAAAACTGTTGGTGCCTTGATTTTTTGGCAAATTTTGGCTTCAAAACAAATCCACTGACTTCAACCAGTTCTGTTTTTTCATCTACTGGCACAAGACGCTCGTCAAATTTAGCACCAAAAATATGTGAAATGCGCTGGCGTCTGCTCGATGCTGGTAGTTGAAAAACCTCACTTCCATTGTGTAAAAGTTCAAAATGGATATCGTGATGCACAAGAGCCACACGATGGAATTCGTTTGTGATATGTCTAAATTCTACTTGAGGTGATTTTAAAAAATTACGCCTAGCGGGAATATTAAAAAAAAGGTTTTTTACCGTTATGGAAGTGCCTTGCGCAGCCGTTGTGCGTTGTTGTTGACTTACCTCAGAACCTGCAATATCTATGCGGACACCCAAATCATCCTGTTCGTTTTTGGTAATAAGCTGTACATGTGCAACTGCGGCAATACTAGCCATCGCCTCACCTCTAAAACCTTTGGTGTTTATTTTAAATAAATCTGCTGCGCTGCTAATTTTTGATGTTGCGTGTCGTTCAAAGCACATGCGTGCATCATTTTCGCTCATGCCTTTGCCGTTGTCTACCACTTGTATG
>JBDQNA010000110.1:0-3929 GCA_040261965.1 Flavobacteriaceae bacterium | reverse complement strand
TTGTTTTACTATTCGTATTTATAATTGCTTTCGCAATTAATACGCGCTGTCATTCTCAATAATTCAATGAACTTTTTGTTGCTTCCATTTTTGAAAGCGGTTGCAAATATACGCTGCTTTTCGGTTTACACAACCCCACAATGAAAAAAAATTAAAATTCTTTTTTTGAACGTGGACCACAGCTTTTTTTGCGGATTGCAAATATACAACGCTTTTAATCTTACAAACTAACTTTATTTACTTTTTTTTATACGCTGGTTCTAACGCGCCTTCTGCAAAGGCTTTTTGCAATATATACTCTATTAACGCATCTTCCTCAACATCAGTTGGATTATAGCTGGTTTTTAGATTAAGATCAAACATTTTTGCTGTGGTTTGGTAGATAAATGCACGCCAGCCGTCACGTAGTTTTTTTATCAATTCATGGGCTGTAAACCCCGTTTCCCTATAGATAAGTTTGATCAAAATACGTCCTTCTGAGCGCGAAAGTCGCTTTAATTCGTCCTTAAACTCGCCCTCTAAATAGTTTTCCACACGCTTAGCATACTGTTTTTTGGTGCGTTTGCGCTTAATATTTGCCAAACGTTGGTTCAAAGTCGTCAGCCGTTCTGCTGCAAGTTTAGCGTAAGGATACACTTTTATAGTGCGTCTTTGCAGCCTGTAGTAAGCGACATAATCGTCATAACTCTTAAATTTTATGCTTGGAAGCACGACCACCTCCCTTAAATCAACATAAGGTTTGGTCAAGGTGTCGCCATCAATTATATATATAGGTTGGGTTTGCTGCCCATAAACACTGCAAGCCAAAATTAAAACTCCTATAGATAGTAGTTTATTCATGTGTTCAAAAGTAGTAAGATTGTTTTACCTATATGTTGTAATTTAGCAGACTTAATCAAAAAACCACAATGGATAGTATTTTAAATAAAAAGTCACACACATTTCTAGCACAATACCTCAATAACCCTGCACCGACAGGATACGAATGGGAAAGTCAAAAAATTTGGATGAACTATCTAAAGCCTTATGTAGATGACTTTATAACCGATACCTATGGTACAGCAGTTGGTGTTATCAACCCCAAAGCAAAATTCAAAGTGGTAATTGAGGCACATTCTGATGAAATCTCCTGGTACGTTAACTACATTTCTGACAAAGGCTTGATTTCTGTTATACGAAATGGCGGTAGCGACCACATGATTGCTCCATCTAAATGGGTAAACATCCATACAAAAAAGGGCGTCGTAAAGGGCGTGTTTGGTTGGCCTGCTATTCATACGAGAACGGCTGGGAAGGAAGAAACGCCAAAACTCGAGAATATTACGATTGATGTTGGTGCTACAAAAAAAGAAGAAGTAGAAAAAATGGGTATCCATGTGGGCTGTGTCATTACCTATCCCGATACTTTTCAAGTACTAAACAAAAACAAATTTGTGTGCCGTGCCCTTGACAACCGCATTGGTGGGTTTATGATTGCTGAAGTAGCACGCTTACTTAAAGAAAATAAAGTTGAATTACCTTTTGGATTATATATAACCAATTCGGTTCAAGAAGAAATTGGACTACGAGGAGCTGAGATGATTACACAGACTATCAAACCAGACGTAGCCATCGTAACAGACGTATGTCACGACACCTCTACCCCCATGATTGATCCAAAAAAACAAGGTGATAATACGATTGGAAAAGGACCTGTAATCTCTTACGCACCTGCTGTACAACAGCTGTTGCGCGATCGCATTATTGAAACTGCCGAAGCAAAAAAGATTCCATTCCAACGTTTGGCTTCTTCAAGATATACCGGAACAGATACAGATGCCTTTGCTTACAGCAACGGTGGTGTACCATCAGCGCTTATTTCCCTACCATTAAAATACATGCACACTACGGTAGAAATGGTACACCAAGAGGACGTAGAAAATGTAATCAAACTGATATACGAAACGCTACAGACAATCAAGAACGGTGAGAAGTTTAGCTATTTCGCTTAATCTCTTCAACCACTTCTGGATTTAACAAAGTAGAAACATCACCCAATTGATCGTATTCGCCTGCTGCTAACTTGCGCAGTATGCGGCGCATGATTTTGCCACTTCGCGTTTTGGGAAGTCCACTTACCACCTGTATGCGGTCTGGTTTAGCGATTGGCCCTATGGTTTTTGCCACAAGAGCGCGTAGCTCGTTTTTTAATGTTTCATTGTTGTCTGCTCTGCTACGTACAATGACAAATGCGTGTAGTGCATTGCCTTTAACATCATGAGGAAAACCAACAACTGCACTTTCTACAACATTAGGGTGTTCGTTAAGTGCATTTTCAATAGGCGCCGTTCCGAGGTTATGTCCAGAAACAATCACCACATCATCTACCCTGCCTGTAATACGGTAGTTGCCTTTTGCGTCGCGTAAGGCACCATCACCAGGAAAATAATACCCTGGATAGGCACTGAAATACACATTTTTATAGCGTTCGTGGTCACCCCAAATGGTGCGGGCAATTGAAGGCCAAGGATGCTTGATGGCTAAAATTCCTTCGTTTTCACCAGCCAATTCATTCCCCTCATGGTCTAGCAAAACTGCTTGAATGCCCGGCATGGGAAGTGTGGCATAGGTAGGGTTCTGTGCTGTTACACCAGCTAGAGAGGTGATTAAAATCCCTCCCGTTTCGGTTTGCCACCAAGTATCCACTATGGGGCACTTATTCTTACCTACGTGATCGTCATACCAGTGCCATGCTTCAGCATTAATGGGTTCCCCAACAGAGCCCAGCACTTTGAGTGAAGATAAATCGTGTTTATTGACCAAATCAACTGGGTGCTTTTGCAAGGCGCGTATGGCAGTTGGTGCCGTATAAAACTGATTGACCTTGTGTTTGGCGCAAACCTCCCAAAAACGATCATAAGCAGGATACGAAGGGACGCCTTCAAACATTAGTGTTGTTGCGCCAACAGCCAAGGGACCATATACGATGTAGGAATGCCCCGTAATCCACCCAATATCTGCTGTACACCAATAAATATCATCTTTTTCATATTGAAAAACATTTTGAAAGGAATACGCAGTATAGACCATGTATCCGCCGCATGTGTGAACCATTCCTTTGGGCTTTCCTGTTGATCCAGAAGTATATAATATGAACAATGGATCTTCGCTATCCATGATTTCAGCAGGACAGTTGTCGTCCACTTCCTCTAAAGCCTCGTGCCACCAAACATCTATATCATTCCAAGCTACTTCTTGGCCTGTGCGTTTAAGCACAATTGAGGTTTTTATGGTTGAGCAGTGCGTTAATGCATCGTCTACAATATCTTTTAGCGGGGTTACTTTAGCACCGCGGAATCCACCATCTGCCGTTACCAGTAGGCTACAGTCGGCATCGTTTATTCTTGCAGCTAGAGCGGCAGCTGAGAAACCAGCAAATACTACAGAGTGAATGGCACCAATACGCGCGCAGGCTAAAACGGTAATGGCTAGCTCGGGAACCATAGGCATATAGAGACATATCCTGTCTCCTTTTTTTGCTCCATTTGCTTTCAACATATTGGCGACTTGGCAAACACGGCTGTGGAGTTCTTTATATGAAATATGCTGAGCTGCTTCTTTTGGGTCGTTTGGTTCAAAAATTATTGCAGTTTGATCTGGCTGAGTGATTAGATGGCGATCAAGACAGTTTTCGGTGATGTTTACTTTACCGCCCAAAAACCATTTTACTTCTGGTTTATGGAAGTCATACTCAAGGGTCTTATCCCACTTTTGATGCCATTCAAATTGATTGGCTATCGCTTCCCAAAAAGCTTCCGGTTGTTCTGATGCCTGTTGCTTTGCTTCCTCATACGCGGCCAATGACTGATGCACCAAATTATTCATAAAAGTAAATTTCTTTCGAAAGTACTAAAATAATTAAGGGATACACGCAACTCTTTACATTATAC
>JBDQNA010000082.1:0-5723 GCA_040261965.1 Flavobacteriaceae bacterium | reverse complement strand
GCAATATATCTGGCTGCACAAAATAACAGGCAAGAGTTGCGCATTTACAAAATGCCTTAAGTCAAATTGGCTTCAAAAATACGGGAAAAGTGCCCCTTAAATTTCTTTATTACTTCCTGCACATCAACAGCTGCACCCAGCTCCTTTTCCATTGAAGTAATGGACTTATCTGCTATTCCACAAGGAATGATATAGTCGAAAAAAGACAGGTCAGTATTAACATTTAGTGCAAATCCGTGCATGGTTACCCAACGGCTAGTACGAATACCCATGGCACATATCTTACGGGGATTAGCCCCCTCAACATCTAACCAAACACCTGTTTCTCCCTTACTCCTAGTGGCTTTGATATTGTAATCGGCAAGAGTAACTATAACACATTCCTCCAAAAAGCGCAGATATTTATGGATGTCTGTAAAAAAGCAATCCAAGTCCAAAATTGGATAGCCTACCAGCTGTCCTGGGCCATGAAAGGTTATATCCCCTCCGCGGTTAGTTTTAAAAAAGCTAGCCCCTTTTTCTTTCAAAGTGGTGTTGTTGACCAACAAGTTACTTTTATCCCCGCTTTTACCTAGGGTATAAACGGGCGGATGCTCAACAAAAAGCAGATGGTGTGCTGTTGGGGTTTGGTCGTCTGGATTTCGGCGGTTATGGATTTTTTGGTCTATGGTTTGTTGAAACAAATCCTGTTGTAAGGCAGTTGCTGCTTCGTAAGTTACCAGTCCCAATTGGCGGACACGCACCGTTGGTTTATGGCTCATAGTCAAACGGTCGGTTGAGAATGATCAATGCGCCTATGACGCCCGGCACCCAAGCGCATAATGTAAGTAAAAAAACAATAACAAAAGAACCACAGCCTCTATCGATTACAGCTAGTGGGGGAAACAAGATGGCTAGTAGGACTCTAAATAAACTCATTTAGTTCAAAGATACAAATTCGTGATATCTTGAGAACTCATGCGCATTGGTTATCTTTGCCACAGAAAAATTTGGGATGCAAGAGCTATCAGAACAAGAACTTGTCCGTAGAGAGAAATTAGCAAAACTTCGTGAGTTGGGTATTGACCCTTATCCAGCGGCTGCTTTTGATGTTTCACACTACGCTACAACGGTAACTGAAAAATTTGAAAACGGGCTAAGTGTACGCATGAGTGGAAGGCTGATGTCTAGACGTGTGCAAGGAAAAGCCAGTTTTGCCGAGCTTCAAGATGCTACTGGCAGGGTACAACTTTACTTTAACAGAGATATCTTATGTCAAGGTGAAGACAAAACCCAGTACAACGACGTTTACAAAAAACTACTTGATATCGGTGATATCATAGGAATTGAAGGGACCATGTTTACCACGCAAGTGGGAGAAAAAACTATTGAAGTCCACCAATTGCATGTACTGAGCAAATCACTTCGCCCTTTACCGTTACCTAAAGTAGATGCCGAAGGTAACACCTATGATGCGTTTACAGATGCCGAGCAACGCTATCGCCAACGGTATGTGGATTTGATTGTAAACCCACAGGTGAAAGATGCGTTTGTTAAGCGCACCAAAATCACCAATACCATTCGTTCGTTTTTTAACGACCGTGGCTATCTCGAAGTTGAAACACCCATATTACAACCCATTCCAGGTGGTGCCGCAGCACGCCCTTTTGTGACACACCACAACGCACTAAACATACCGCTCTATCTCCGTATTGCTAACGAGTTATACCTAAAACGATTGATCGTAGGTGGGTTTGACGGTGTTTATGAATTTGCTAAAGATTTCAGAAACGAAGGGATGGACAAAACCCACAACCCTGAATTTACGGTAATGGAACTCTATGTGGCCTACAAAGATTATTACTGGATGATGGAAACAACGGAAGCCTTACTTGAAGAAGTAGCTGTTGCTGTTAACGGTGTAGCCGCCGTGTCGGTTGGAGAAAATAAAATAAACTTTAAGGCGCCATATCCAAGGGTACCCATTTTAGATGCAATTCAAGAACACACAGGGATTGATGTTTCTGGTATGGATGAGTATGCCTTGCGTGAAACTTCAAAAAAATTAGGTCTCGAAGTAGACGAAACCATGGGTAAAGGAAAGCTTATTGACGAGTTGTTTGGTGAGCTTTGTGAGCACCACTACATCCAACCCACATTTATTACAGACTACCCAAAAGAAATGAGTCCTCTGACCAAGGCACACCGCAGCAAACCTGGCTTGACAGAACGCTTTGAGCTAATGGTTAATGGAAAAGAACTGGCCAATGCCTATTCGGAATTAAACGACCCCATTGAACAGCGAGAACGTTTTGAAGACCAAATGACCTTATCTGAAAAAGGGGATGACGAGGCCATGTTCATTGACCAAGATTTTCTTCGGGCATTAGAGTATGGCATGCCACCTACTTCTGGTATTGGCATTGGCATTGATCGTCTTGCCATGCTGCTGACGAACAACAGTTCTATTCAAGAGGTATTGTTTTTTCCACAGATGCGTCCTGAGAAAAAAGGACCTAAGCTGACGGAAGAAGAACAGCTAGTGGTTGACTTACTCAAAAAAGAAAGTCCCGTTGCGCTTTCATCATTAAAAGAGCAATCAGGGCTTAGTAATAAAAAATGGGATAAGACCATTAAAGGGTTGACAGCTAAATCAATTTCGGAAGTCAAAAAGTCCAATGATGACTTATTGGTTAGGCTCCTTTAGTAGAACTTAAATTCTGTTCTCCTGTTTTTCACATGTTGGATTTCTGAGCAAGAGTCTCCTTCTTTACAATCATTTCGCAATTTTGACTCGTCTTATCCTACTGTAATCAAGCGAGAAGTTTCAATTCCTTTATTTATCAAATAGGCACAACTGATGTTGATCTTTTAGGTGACAGGCTTTTGTTAAATTCATGTCCACCCCCGTGAATCTGTATAAGAGTCCCCCAACAAGAGCATCTGTATGTTGCTTCCTTTTTTGAAAAAAATATTTTATTAAACTTCTACATTGGTAATGTTATTTATTTTCAACACTTTAGCATACTAAATAAAAAATGATGAATAGAACAGCATTCCTTCTCATAGGTTTTACCCTGATGTTTGCAACTCCTACACACGCACAACTTGGCAAACTTTTTAAAAAGAAAAAGCCTCCAGTAATCGAAAAACCAAAGCCTAAAAAGGAAGATAAAAACGGTATTAAACCCTATGATAAGGTAATAACTGAAAAAGCCATTACCGACAAGGGACTGTTTGATGTGCATACGGTTGACGACAAATTCTATTACGAAATTCCAGACTCCTTGTTTGGGGCGGAAATGTTAATGGTTACACGAATTGCCAAAACAGCCTCAGGTATCGGGTTTGGTGGCGGAAAACAAAATACTCAAGTTTTGCGCTGGGAAAAAGACCGTAAAAAAGTGTTACTCCGTGTTGTTTCACATGAGGTTGTGGCAGCTGACTCCCTTCCTATTCATGAGGCAGTTGTCAATTCAAACTTTGAACCTATCTTGTATCGATTTGACATCAAATCGATTGGAAAAGATTCGACCTCTACTGTAATTGAAATTAACGAACTTTTCGAAACAGATGTTAAAGCACTTGGTTTTCCTGCCTCGAGAAGAAAAAGTTATAAAATATCAAGCATGGATAAGTCAAGATCGTTTATCAATACGCTCAAAAGCTATCCGCTCAATATAGAGGCGCGCCATATAAAAACTTATAATTCTAGTTCACCACCTTCAAATTCGAGTACTGGTTCGATAAGTTTGGAAATTAGCAACTCTATGATCTTACTTCCCAAAGAGCAAATGAAAAGACGCTATTATGATCAGCGTGTAGGCTGGTTTTCTAGAGGGCAAACGGATTATGGTCTAGATGTGCAAAAAAGCAAAACGGTGCGCTACCTAGATCGTTGGCGTTTGGAGGTAAAAGATGAGGATCTAGAAAAATTTAATCGTGGTGAATTGGTTGAGCCCAAAAAACCCATAGTGTATTACATTGATAGAGCTACCCCAAAAAAATGGGTGCCCTATTTAAAACAAGGTATTGAAGACTGGCAAGTAGCCTTTGAGGAAGCAGGCTTTAAAAATGCTATTATTGCCAAAGACCCTCCGACAGCCGAAGAAGATCCATATTGGAGTCCAGAAGATGTACGGTATTCCGTTGTGCGTTATTTGGCTTCGCCTATTCCCAATGCCAATGGGCCCCACGTAAGTGATCCCCGGTCGGGTGAAATTTTGGAATCTGACATCAACTGGTACCACAATGTGATGACGCTCTTACGCAATTGGTTTTTTGTACAAACAGCCGCCATAAACCCTGAAGCAAGAGGTGTAGCGTTTAAGGATGAAATTATGGGTCGTTTGATTCGGTTTGTATCTGCACACGAAGTAGGACACACCATTGGGCTTCCTCACAATATGGGAAGCAGTGTTGCTTTCCCTGTTGATTCACTGCGCTCTGCATCTTTTACTAAAAAATATGGTACGGCTCCTTCCATCATGGATTATGCCCGCTTTAACTATATTGTACAGCCTGGAGACGGAGATGTTTCATTGATGCCCGATATTGGCGTTTACGACAAATATGCCATTCGCTGGGGCTATCGTCCTATTCCATCGGCTGAAACGGCAGCAGACGAAAAGCAAACCTTGGACAAATGGATTTTAGCTCATCAAGACAATCCTATGTATCGTTTTGGAAGCCAACAATTTGGAAATCCAATTGATCCAAGTTCACAAACAGAAGATCTGGGTGACGATGCCATAAAAGCAAGTGCCTATGGTATTGCCAACCTGAAAAGAATCGTACCCAATCTCATTGAATGGACTGCAGAGGACGGCAAAGACTACGATGATTTACAAGATTTGTATAACCAAGTATTAAGTCAGTTCAATCGTTATATGGGGCATGTGGCTGCCAATATTGGTGGCGTTTATGAATATTACAAGACCTATGACCAAGACGGCGCGGTGTACACACATGTCGACAAAAAGCACCAGCGTGCTTGCATGCAATTCTTACAAGAAGAGTTATTCACGACGCCCACTTGGATGTTAGACAATGAGATTTTTAATAAAATAGAATTCGCAGGTGTACTTGATCGTATGCGTCGTATGCAAACAGGAACGCTTAACCGCCTGTTGAGCTTTGATCGCTTGGCCCGTATTTCAGAAAACGAGGCGCTCAATGGAAATGATGCGTATGCATTGGTAGAAATGATGACCGCCTTGCGAAAAGGCGTCTGGAGTGAGTTGTATAACAACAAAGACATTGGAATTTACCGAAGAAATTTACAACGCGCTTATATTGACCGCTTGGGGTATCTGATGACCGAAAGTCAAGAACCATTAGAAGGTTCAGCCAGAAGATACAGCAATCGTACTAGAGTACTTGTGAGTCAATCGGATATTAGAGCCGTAAGTAGGGCCCAATTGATAAATCTTAAAAACACCATCAATTCAAGTTTGACTGCTACTACAGATCAAAATACACGATACCACTTACAAGAAGCTGCAGTGCGTATTGATGCAATACTTGATCCAAGTTAATTTATACGTTTTTAAGCGTTTCAGAAAAGGCCTCCAGCGTATGCTCGAGGTCTTTTTGGGTTATGGCATCATTTAAGAAGTAACTTTCAAAAGCACTAGGTGGTAAATAAACCCCACGCTGTAACATGCCGTGAAAATGCTTTTTAAAATATTCGTTATTTCCTTTTGCTGCGGTTTCAAAATCTACAACGGGCTTGTCTGCAAAAT
>JBDQNA010000018.1:0-12294 GCA_040261965.1 Flavobacteriaceae bacterium | reverse complement strand
CTTCGCAGCTATTTTGCTTCTCGATTTTGGATACGAAAAGCTGTGCTAGACAAAGGCAGAAAATCCAAAAAGCAACTTACAAGAGCACGTCAAAAAACCTTGGTCCCCTTGGTTCCCCAGGTTCACCGTTATGCCCAAGTATTTGAGCGTTTGGGCCTGCCCATTACGCTTGATAGGCATGAATTTCCGCCAAAACCGATTTGCCCTAATACAGCGGCCCTGAAGCCAGACCAAAACAAAAAATGGATTGGTGTAGCCCCTTTTGCTGCTCACAAAGGCAAGCAATACCCCCTAGATCTGATGCAAAAAGTCGTTGCCTTTTTACAACAAGATTACCACGTTTTTTTATTTGGTTTTGGCCGTGAAGAACGTGCACAACTTGACGTTTGGGCAAAGGCCTACAAACATGTGGTAAACGCAACCAGTGTATATGCTTTTGACGCAGAGTTGCGTTTGATCGCCCAGCTCGATTTAATGATTTCCATGGATTCAGCCAATGGGCACTTGGCTGCCAATTACAACGTTCCTGTTATTAGCCTTTGGGGAGCCACACATCCTTGTTTGGGCTTTGCCCCTTTTGGGCAACCAAATGTCAATAGCCTTACAGCAGATCGTCAGCAATATCCATTCTTGCCAACTGCTGTTTACGGGAACAAAATCCGTCGTGGGTATGAAGATGCTATGCGTAGTATAGATCCTAAAACCGTAATAGAGTTGGCACTTGAAATATTGAACAAAAAATAAGCATCAAAAAATCTATATTTGCTTTGAAGCATCCCAATATGTATAGAAAATTTATTTACCTGCAGTGGAAGTCTTTTTTTAGAGCTGCTGGTGTGACCTCAAAACTTGCTCAAAAAATCTTGATTGCTGTTGTTTGGGCCTATTTTGCTTTTGTTTTTTCTGGGCTTGCCTTTATCGCATTTTTCGGAATTCAAGATGAGTTTGGTTTAGACCCGTTGCCCACAGTGAGCGGGTTATTGATTTATGCCTTTGTCTTGTGGATCGTTATCCGCTATTTTATTCAAAAAATGCCCATGGTGCATGTGCAGCCATTATTGACCTTACCTTTATCTAAAAAGAGGATTGTGCATTTTGGCCTTACCAAAAGTATTATCAGCTTTTTTAATATTGTCAACCTCTTCTTCTTTGTCCCTTTTGGCCTTATTCTCCTCAAAGAAGACTACAGCCTGTGGGGGGTTATAAGTTGGAGCCTCAGTATTGGCTGTGTTATATTGGCAACCAATTTTTTAAACATATTGCTAAATAGCCAAGACAGGTTGTTGCTTATCGCTGCAGCTATTTTAGTTGGCTTGTTTGGATTACAGTATTATGAACTTTTTGATATCACTGCTTTTTCAGAGCCCATATTTATGGTACCTTATCACCAACCCCTTTGGGTGCTGGTTCCCTTAACACTTATGTTGTTATCATACCGCAAAAGTTTTGAGCACTTTTTGAAGAAATTGTACATGGACAGCGACCAAATGCGTCCTAAAAAAGAAGCGCAGCGTGTCACCGAACTCAAATGGTTAGATGGTTTTGGTCGTACCTCCTTTTTTCTGAAGAATGACATTCGACTCATAGTTCGCAACAAACGTGCACGTATGGCCGTTTGGATGGGCGTTGCTTTCTTGTTTTATGGACTTATTTTTATGATGGATATTTACGATTCTCCTGTGATCAAGGTGTTTGTTGGAATTTTTGTCACGGGTGGTTTTTTATTTAGCTTCGGTCAGTCTGTTCCGAGTTGGGATAGTAGTTACTATGCCTTGATGATGACACAAAACGTCCAATACAAAGAATACCTAAAATCAAAGTGGTGGTTGGTCGTTGTGGGTACTTTAGTGAGCATTCCTTTGGCAAGCTTCTATATCATTTTTAGTTGGGAAAGCTATTTCGCAATCATCGCTGGAGGCATCTATAACATTGGTGTAAATGCCCATATGGTGCTGCTTTCCGGAGCCTATACAAGGACACCCATTGACCTCAACTCCATGCAACGTGCTTTTGGAGATAAAAAGTCATTTAATATAAAAACAATATTGCTGGGGGTGCCAAAAGTATTTTTGCCTATGTTCATTTTTTACATCGGGGTTTTGATACACAGCAAGCTAATGGGCTTTATACTCATCGGAGTCGTTGGCATCTTAGGCTTTGCATTAAGAAACTTTGTTTTTGATTGGATTGAGAAAGTCTATCAGAACGAAAAGTACCAAACACTTGCCGCTTACAAACAAAAAAACACATGATTGATATTAACCTCCTTTCGAAAAAATACGGCGAGCAAACAGTGCTCGACATAGATCTTCTAAACATTCCTAGTGGTCAGACATTTGGACTCGTGGGGAACAATGGCGCAGGAAAAACCACCCTATTTAGTCTTATTCTGGACTTGATTGAAGCTACTACTGGCGAAGTAAAAAACAATGAAATAGTGGTTTCAAAAGATGAGAGCTGGAAAAACCATACCGCTGCTTTTGTAGATGAGCAATTCCTTATTGGTTACCTCACGCCTGAGGAGTATTTTTATTTTGTGGGCGGCTTACGTAACATGAAAAAAGATGCCATTAAAACAGCATTGGAGCCATACAAGGACTTCTTTCATGGCGAAGTGTTGGGGCAAAAAAAGTATATCCGTGATCTTTCTAAAGGAAATCAAAAAAAGGTAGGTATAGTTGCTACCCTCTTGTCCAATACCCCTTTGGTTATTCTAGATGAGCCCTTTGCCAACCTAGACCCCACCACGCAAATTCGTCTCAAAAAGCTGTTAAACGAGGAGGCCAGCGCAACGGGAAAAACTTTTCTAATCTCCAGTCATGACCTGCAACACATAACCGATGTTTGTGATCGAATTGTGGTTCTTAACAAAGGAAAGATAGTACGTGACGTTGTAACATCTTCCAAAACTCTTAACGAGCTCGAAGCCTTTTTTCAAGAGCAGTTGTAGTTTATATATACTAAAACCTGATGTTTTGAGTTTTTATCATAGGTTTACAACATGAAAAAAGTCGTTCTTTTTTGTGCAATTATTTTGGTCGCCATAGGGTGTTCGACCAAAAAAGATGCTGCTATGAACCGCTTCTACCACAAAACCACTTCTAAGTTTAACCCTTTGTTTAACGGTGAAGAAGCGCTGCGCTACGGGCTTTTGGACATCACACTAAATCATAACGACAACTATTGGCTGCGTCTCCCTGTTGACCCTTATATCTTGCCAAAGGCTTATGCATCTGAAGAGGTCGCTGCGAACGAGTTTTTTGACCGCGCACAAGACAAAGCAGTGCTTACTGTGCAAAAACACTCCATGCTTATTAAAGGTGAACAGCGCAACAATCAAATTGCAAAAGCCTATTTACTGTTGGGTAAGGCACGGTATTATAACGGTAAATATCTTCAAGCTATTGAGGCTTTTACTTATTTAGTAAAAAACATGTCGGGAAATGATTTGGCAGTTGAAGGAGAACTCTGGCGATCAAAGAGTTATTTGGCTTTGGAGCAGCACGAGAGAGCAGCGCGAGAGCTCATCAATATTGCAAACTCAGGGTCACTCACAAGTGAACAATATGCCGTAAATCAAGCGGCCTTAGCGGATGCCCTGTTGAAAGGGGAAAAAGACAGCTTAGCTACCGAACCCTTAAGAAATGCTTTTGCTACTGAAAAATCAGCCTATAAAAGAGGGCGATATGCCTATTTATTGGGGCAGCTTTATGAGGATTTAAATTATGCCGATTCTGCTATAGTTGCCTACCAGTACGTCTTGGACTTGAACCGCCGTCTGCCCCGTGAGCTGTGGATTCACGCCCGGCTGGCACAACTCAAAAACAATACACCTAAGGACCAAGAAACGCTAAAAGCTTACAAGCGATTGTTGCGTAGCGACGAAGACCGAAGGTTTAGAGACAAAATTCACTATTTTTATGGAACCTACTTGCTCAAAGGTGGAGATACTATCAATGCAGAATCAGAATTAAAGGCATCGCTACAAACCAAAACCAATGATGCCTATCTCAAGTCATTGATTTATGAGCAATTGGCACTCAATCGTCTAGACCAGGTGGCCTTTGTTAAAGCAGGTGCTTATTTGGACAGCACTCTTCAAAACCTTACCAAGGAGACCCGACGTTACAGGAAAGTGACCCGACAACGTAAAAAACTCGATGACATTATCAGTTATGAAAAAACAATTACAGAGACCGACAGTCTACTATTGTTGATTGATATGCCAGAAGAAAGCCAAAAAGCCGTTGTGAATGCCTATATCAAAAAGATGATTTCAGACAAAGAAAAAGCTGAAGCTGCATCCAAAGAGGGAACTGCTGGAAGCATTGCAATGCTTGGTGACTTTTACTTTTACAACAGTCGTCAAGTAGCAAATGGAAAACTTAGTTTTAATCAAAACTGGACAAACATTGCATTGGCTGACAACTGGAAGTATAGCCCTAAAAAAAGCATTGCTGTTGAAGAAGAAACATCAGAAATTGAAGCTACTGATGAAGGCTTAGACCCTGCCTTAGATCCAAAAACGTATTTGTCTCAAATTCCTCCTCCAGAAGCGCGCGACAGCTTGCGCCTTCTTCAAAACGAAGCCTACTTTCAAGCGGGCTTGGCCTATAAAGAACAGTTCCTAATTAAAGATTTTGCTATTGCCCGATTCCATTCCCTCATGGATGGCAATCCCGATGTGCGTTATATTCCACCAACGCTATATCATATGTATGAGTTGTATGGTACCAACCCCCACGAACAGCGCAAATGGCGTTCCCGAATACTAACAGAGTATCCGGAAAGTGATTATGCCAAAATAATACAGAATCCCGAGGCCTTGGTGCAAACATTGGCGTCCAATCAAGCCGCCATAAAGGCTGCAAAAGAAAAATTTAACGCCCAAGAATTTTACACTGTGATTGAAGAAAGTGAACGCTTTATTCCGCAACTTACAGATAAAGAACTACAAGCAGCATGGGCATTACTTCGGGCTACTGCCCTAGGGAGGCTCGATGGACTAGAAGCCTATAAAGACGCTTTGACTATGCTTGTGCAAACCTATCCAAAAACCCAGGGCGCACAAAAGGCACAAGCACAACTTGATGGCTTTGACGTTTATAACGATCTAGCGCTAGGAGAAGTCGAAAAAGCAAAAATCGTTTTCGTCAGGACCCTAGAAGATCGCGAACAATCTGAAGTGGACAAGATATGGCTTGAATCTTGGTTTGCCGAAGAGGGAATTGAAGAGGTGTTACGGGTATCAATTGATGTATTTAACCGTAATGCAGAGACCTTAGTAGTACACGGTTTCGGCTCGTTAAAAAGCGCAAAAGAAACAGCTGTTCTTTTACGTAAAAACAACCCGCGTTTGTTAGCGTCCAAAAATGTTGTAATTTCGACCTCCCAATATCGAAATGCTTTAGTTAGTAAACGCCTAGAACAATTGGAAAATTAAGTGACATGTTTTCAGAAAAAAAACAAAAAAATATGGATTCAAAAAATAATGTGAAAATCAATTTTGTAGAACCCAATACTAAGATTATTGGTGAAATTGAATCTAAGTCTGACTTCCGTATAGACGGTACTTTAGAGGGTAAAATCAATACTTCGGGCCGTGTTGTCATTGGCAAAGAAGGAACTGTTAATGGTGATGTACATTGTGGCTATGCCGATATCATTGGTAATTTCAATGGTAGCCTTTCTGTAGACGGACTGCTAACGATCAAATCTGATGGTATCGTGGAAGGACAAGTTACGGTTGGCAAGCTTGCTGTTGAATCGGGTGCCACGTTAAACGCACAATGTAGCATGAAAGCTGCATCAGTAAAGTCAATGGTTGATGAAAAAAACCCAAAAGCCGAAAAAACGGCCTAAAACTTGGGCGGTTCTTTCGGGATTAACCGTTCAAATGGGCGTTAGCCTATATCTGGCATCTGTTGGTGGAAAAGCCCTTGATTTGCGGTGGGAAACAGGCAGAACCATAACCTTATTGTTGCTTATGCTGGTGCTAGCTGTTAACATCTATGGACTGGTTAAATTCTTAAATAGATACGAATAGCTTCAAACCGCTATTTTTAACCCGTTTGTTTTTTGTGGTTTACAATCCCCTTAATCAAAAAGTGAGGCTTAATTTTTCGCTGTATTCTCTTTTTTTCTTGTTGCTAAAAGTGTACATTTGCAGCGTTTAAATTTCAACGAAACGTCAAGATTAAAGCAAAACCATTGAAAAGAGCACTTCTTGTATTTTTTACGCTTCTTTTAGCAACTCACGCATTTGCCGTTTCTAATGATAAGGACCCTGAAAAAAAAGGGTCACTCAAGGAAGAAATTAAAGCTTACATCCAACACCACTTAAAAGACTCTCACGACTTCTATTTAGGGTCTTACAAAGACGGTGATAAAAAGAAATACATTGGCTACATCGGACTCCCTGTAATTTTATGGGACAACGGACTTGTGATCTTCTCATCTGCCAAATTCAAGCATGGCAAGGCGGTAGTGTCTAAAGGGAATAGTCATTACAAGCTTTACCACGGAAAAATTTATAAGACCGATCGAGCAGGTACCATTAACTATGATGATGCGCATCACGCAGTAAATGAAAAACCACTTGACCTCTCTATGACCAAAAGCGTTATAACCATGCTATTTACGGCATTGTTGATGTTTTTCTTATTCCGCTCTTTAGCGCAGTCCTATCACAAAAATGGTGGCGTTGCTGCTGGTATAGGTCGCTTCTTTGAGCCCATAATTTTATATGTCCGCGATGATATTGCTATCCCCAACATTGGAGAAAAACACCACGGTCGCTACATGAGCTTTTTGCTAACCGTATTTTTCTTTATTTGGTTTCTAAATCTCCTGGGGCTTACTCCTTTAGGTATTAATGTTACGGGTAATATCGCCGTTACTTTTGGATTGGCCTTACTTACCTTTTTATTGACCAATTTGACCGCTAACAAGAATTACTGGGCACACATTTTCTGGATGCCAGGTGTTCCTATACCGATGAAAATTCTTTTAATGCCGATAGAGTTATTGGGCGTTATTATCAAACCTTTTTCTTTATTGATCCGTTTGTATGCCAACATGCAAGCAGGACACATTGTATTGATGAGTCTTATTGGACTTATGTTTATTTTTAACAACTGGTTGGGTAGCAGCTTGTCCTTTTTATTGGCCTTTGCTATTTCCTTGATCGAATTATTAGTGGCCGCATTGCAGGCCTATATATTCACCATGTTATCGGCACTCTATTTTGGGTTTGCCGTAGAAGAACATCATGATGAAGCGCATTAAACACAAACATTAACAATTAAATATATACACATGGAAATTCCAGTAATCGTAGGTGCAGGTCTCGTCGTAATCGGCGTAGGTATGGGAATCGGTAGAATCGGTGGCTCAGCTATGGAAGCTATTGCTCGTCAACCTGAAGCATACGGGAAAATTCAAACAGCTATGTTGATTGCAGCCGCTCTTATTGAAGGGATTGGTTTTGCAGCACTATTTGCTGTATAGTAAGAACACAAGTTTTAGATAAGCGGTGGCTAGGCTGCTGCTTATCTTACTTAAATATAACCCTATGGAAAAATTATTAGGCGAATTTTCGTTTGGTTTGTTTATATGGCAGACAGCAATTGTGGTGGCACTTCTTTTATTGCTCCGAAAATTTGCATGGAAACCCATCCTAAACACCATTAACGAAAGAGAAGCGGGCATTCGCTCGGCCATGAAATCGGCAGAAGAGGCACGTGCAGAAATGCAAAACCTACAAGCCGACAACGAGCGTATTATTAAAGAAGCCCGTGTAGAAAGAGACGGCTTACTAAAAGAGGCGCGTGAGCTGCGTCAAAAAATGATTGACGATGCCAAGGGGGAAGCTAAGGTCCAAGCAGATCAGCTAATTGCCCAAGCAAAAGCTGCCATTGAAAGTGAAAAACAAGTGGCCATTACTTCGCTTAAAAACGAAGTAGCTGACCTATCGCTTCAAATTGCAGAAACGCTTACAAAAGAGCAGCTCTCTTCTGACAAAAAGCAAACCGAATTGGTACAAAAGCTACTTAAAGACGTAGATCTCAAGGCATGATAGGAACAAGAGCCGCATTGCGATATGCTAAAGCAGCCGTGCAAAAGGCCATTGAAGATGGTCAATTGGATGCGCTAGCCAAAGACATGGATACTGTGTACGATACTGTACAGGGCAATCGTGACTTGGAAGCTGTTTTGCAAAGTCCTGTCATTAGCAGCGACTTAAAGCACAATGCGCTTCAAGCTGTTTTTGTGCAGTGCAGCGATGCCGGCAAAAACCTATTACGTTTAGTAGCTGAAAATAATCGAACACACAACCTCGATGGTATTGCGCTTAAGGTTAAAGAGCTTTACCAAGAACATTTGGGATTGGTTGAGGCAATTGCCACAACAGCAGTGCCTATTACCCCCGAATTGGAAAAAGAAATTTTGGCTAAAGTGACCACACTTACAGACAAAAAAGTGACCCTAGTCAACAAAGTAGACCCTACCATCATTGGTGGGTTTATATTACGAATTGATGATGTAGCCCTCAATGCGAGTGTCGCGCATCAACTCAACTCATTAAAACAAACGTTACGTTCAAACGCAATATCATGGCAGAAGTAAAAGCCGCGGAAGTATCCGCAATACTAAAACAGCAATTAACAGGATTTGACAGCAGTGTCTCTTTAGACGAAGTAGGATCGGTACTCCAAGTGGGTGACGGTATTGCTCGTGTATACGGATTATCCAATGCGCAATATGGCGAATTAGTAACTTTCGACTCTGGATTGGAAGGAATCGTCCTTAACCTTGAAGAAGATAACGTAGGGGTGGTACTCTTGGGCCCTTCGAAAGGAATTAAAGAAGGAGATACTGTTAAGCGTACACAACGCATTGCCTCAATTAATGTAGGCGAAGGTGTTGTTGGTCGTGTGGTTAATACACTGGGTATGCCTATTGATGGCAAAGGTCCTATTGAAGGGGAAACCATTGAAATGCCCTTAGAGCGTAAGGCGCCAGGTGTAATTTACCGCCAACCGGTAAACGAGCCGCTTCAAACAGGAATCAAATCCATTGATGCCATGATCCCAGTAGGGCGTGGACAACGTGAGTTGGTTATTGGTGACCGTCAAACGGGTAAAACAACTGTGTGTATTGACACGATCTTAAACCAAAAAGAATTTTACGATGCAGGTGAGCCTGTATACTGTATCTATGTAGCCATCGGACAAAAGGCATCTACGGTTGCTGGAATTGCAAATACACTACAGGAAAAAGGTGCCATGGCCTACACAACTATAGTAGCGGCAAACGCATCGGATCCTGCACCTATGCAGGTATATGCTCCTTTTGCGGGTGCAGCCATTGGCGAATATTTCCGTGATACAGGTCGTCCAGCTCTGATTATTTATGATGATTTGTCTAAGCAAGCTGTTGCTTATCGTGAAGTATCGCTGTTGCTTCGTCGCCCACCGGGTCGTGAAGCATACCCTGGGGATGTATTCTACTTACACTCGCGCTTACTTGAGCGTGCAGCCAAAGTAATTGCAGACGACAAGATTGCCAAGCAAATGAATGACTTGCCTGATGGGCTTAAGTCTAAAGTTAAAGGGGGGGGGTCATTAACAGCATTGCCTATTATCGAAACACAAGCCGGCGATGTATCTGCTTATATCCCTACCAACGTAATTTCAATTACAGATGGGCAAATATTCTTGGAGTCTGATTTATTTAACTCTGGTGTACGTCCTGCTATTAACGTAGGTATTTCGGTATCTCGTGTTGGAGGTTCGGCACAAATTAAGTCCATGAAAAAAGTAGCTGGTACACTTAAACTTGATCAAGCGCAGTTCCGTGAGTTGGAAGCTTTTGCCAAGTTTGGTTCTGACCTAGATGCAGCTACTATGAATGTGATTGAGAAAGGAAAGCGGAATGTGGAAATCCTAAAACAAGCCCAAAACGATCCGTTTACGGTTGAAGATCAGGTTGCCATCATTTTTGCTGGATCTAAAAACTTATTACGCCAAGTTCCCGTGAACAAAGTCAAAGAGTTTGAACTAAGCTATTTGGAGTTGCTCAAAGCCAAGCACCAAGACGTGCTTGATACGCTTAAAGCAGGCAAACTCACAGACGAGGTTACAGATACCTTAACCAAAGTAGCCACTGATTTAGCCGCTCAATACGCATAACAAATGGCAAACCTTAAGGAAATACGTAACCGGATAAGCTCTGTATCGTCAACGATGCAGATTACCAGTGCCATGAAAATGGTATCGGCAGCCAAGCTCAAAAAAGCGCAAGATGCCATTACGGCCATGCGCCCATATGCAGCCAAGCTTACCGAATTACTACAAAACTTAAGTGGTGCTCAAGATAACGAGAGCCCGTATACAACTGTACGCCCTGTAAAACGCGTACTCTATGTAGCCATCACCTCAAACCGTGGTCTATGTGGTGGATTTAACGCCAACATTGTCAAAGAGGTCAAAGCCCGTGCTGCTGCGACAAAAGCAGCCACGGCTGTGTTTACCGTTGGTAAGAAAGGAAATGATATTTTGAGTAAAGACTTTGATATGGAAGGACACGAAACCGCCATATTTGATGATTTGACTTATGCCAATGCTACCGAACTTGCCCAGCAACTTATGGATGGCTTTGTGAAAGAAGCCTATGACGAAGTACATTTAGTATACAATAGGTTTAAGAATGCCGCTACGCAATTGGTGACTGTTGAGCCGTTTTTGCCTCTAGTTCCTGAGACCAATGAAGCTCAAACGGAAACAGATTACATTTACGAGCCAGGCAAAGAAGCGATTTTTAATACCCTGCTTCCAAAAGCACTTAAAATGCAATTGTTTAAAGCACTTCGTGATTCCTTTGCTAGTGAGCATGGTGCGCGTATGACTGCCATGCACAAGGCAACAGATAATGCAACCGAGCTTCGCGATCAGTTGAAGCTGACATACAACAAAGCACGTCAGGCGGCAATTACCAACGAAATCCTAGAGATTGTAGGTGGTGCCGAAGCGCTGAACGGCTAATTCAATTTCCTTTTTTCAATTTTACTTTTAAAAAAAGGGCTTCTTTGTTGAAGACTGTAATATCTGGCTTGGATTGATGACTGTATTTTTTTACATTTGAGTATATCAAGTCCCCAAATTGTGACCCAAATCACCACACCCCAATCCCGTACACATGAAGTTTACCTACGAGCATATCGTCAATGCAACAACGACAAAAGAATTACTCCTAACGGCAGCGAAAAACAACATTCCTGTTTCCAAAACGATTGAAAAACTCCAGTATGAAGCAGAATTGCGTGAATTGCAATCCGAGCTGGTTAATCTGCAACAATGGATTTCTAAAAAACACATGCGTGTAGCTGTGTTGTTTGAAGGCAGAGACGCCTCAGGAAAAGGTGGCTGTATCAAGCGCTTTAAAGAACACCTAAATCCACGTAAAGCACGCGTAGTGGCGCTTACCAAGCCTACAAACGTAGAACAAGGCCAGTGGTACTTTAGACGTTATATCAAGGTGCTTCCAAATCCAGGTGAATTGGTGTTTTTTGATCGTAGTTGGTACAATCGTGCAGTCGTAGAACCGGTCATGGGGTTTTGCAAACCTCGGCAATATAAAAAGTTTATTGAACAGGTCCCCGAGTTTGAGCATTTGCTATATGAAGACAATATAAAAGTGATTAAATTTTGGTTTTCCATTTCCAAAGAAGAACAAAAAAAGCGTTTTGAGTCACGTTTAGAAAACCCATTAAAGCGGTGGAAATTTAGCCCGGTGGATCAAAAAGGGCAAGTGCTTTGGGATGATTATACGAAATACAAAAAGCAAATGTTTAGCAAAACACACACTAATTTTAGTCCGTGGATTATTATAAAGGCAAATAATAAGAAGCAAGCGCGATTGGAAAGTATCCGCTATGTATTGTCTCAATTTGATTACAACAGTAAAGGCGTATCTAAAGCTACACTACTCCCAGATCCAAATGTGGTAATGCGCTATCACAGAAGTGCCATTCAATTAGATGTTTAAAGCCCCATCATGCAATCAACAAAATATACCCCTGAAGAAATCGCCTTATTTAATTCCAAACTAGGAAAGTACTGTCTTCTAAAAAGAAAAAAAAATCAATTCAGATAAAGTACTCGCAGAACTCAAGTATCTCACTGCTTTGAAAAAAAAACAAGAAGAACTTATCAAGCTCCAAAATTGGGTAATCGAAAATGATCAAAAAGTAGTAGTGCTATTTGAAGGGCGTGATGCTGCTGGTAAAGGCGG
>JBDQNA010000099.1:0-4649 GCA_040261965.1 Flavobacteriaceae bacterium | reverse complement strand
TTCGTTGTCTTTGGCGCCAACACCCGATATACTTTCAAAACTAGGGGAAGCGAAAAACAATCAACTTTTGGTGGGTTTTGCCCTTGAAACACAAGATGCCTTGGTGAATGCTCAGAAAAAATTAGCACGTAAGAACCTAGATGCCATTGTTGTCAATTCACTTGCAGATGATGGCGCAGGCTTTGGTCATGATACCAATAAGATTTCTTTTCTACAGGCTAATAAAGAAGCTGTACATTACACGCTTAAATCCAAACAAGAAGTTGCTTTGGATGTGATAGACCACCTTAAAAATATGTTTGATGAATCTTAAAACCCTATTTGCCGTTTTTGTTTTCAGTATGCTTTCATGGGCACAATCGGTGCGTATAACACTCAATGTTAATACAGATTTGGTTGATCAAACCAATATCAATCCAGTCAATACACTAGAGAAAGCGCTACAAGATTTTCTCAATAACACCAAATGGACGTCAAGTCGCGAATTAAATGCCGCTGAGATTACCATAGAAATGTTACTGACCATTTCCAGTGTCAACAACAATTCCTATTCGGGTAGCCTGCAAGTCCAATCAGGTCGTTTGGTATATAACACCATTTACAACTCCCCATTGGTAAATTTTTTTGACGAATCATTTAGCTTTACGTATCAAGAGTTCCAACCTTTTTATTACGATCTGAATCGCTACAATAACAATCTTATTTCAGTGATGTCTTACTACACAAATGTTGTCATTGGCATGGAGCTGGATAGCTTTTCCCCTTTGGGTGGCACGCCCTATTTTGAACGCGCACGCACTATTGCCAATGCAGCACAAGCAAGTAATGCGCAGGGATGGCAACCCAATCAGGGTCAGAATGGGCGGTATGATATTATAGATGCCCTGTCTTCAACTGCTTTTAACGACTTTAGAAACCTAATATACACCTACCACAGAAACGGTTTGGATGTCATGACAGAGACCCCCACAGAAGCAAAAGAAACCATTGCTGCGCAGTTGGTTGCCCTTGAAAACCTTATGCGTCGACAGCCAAATGCATATTTAATTCAATCTTTTTTTGATGCCAAAGCCGAAGAGATCAGTCAACTCTTTAGCGACGGCCCAGAAGTTGAGACCAAGGCACTGCTGCGTTTTTTAAATCGATTTGTACCCAGCATGTCTGGCTACTGGAGTAGTATCACGCGTTAATAACTTCATATTTTAAAGTGACATAAACGCATTATATTTGAAGTAACGACAATATACAGCTGTGCTACTTTCGATTTCCATTAAAAACTTTTCACTCATAGAGGACCTAGAGGTTTCTTTTGACAGTGGTTTGTCTATACTGACAGGTGAAACAGGTTCTGGAAAATCCATTCTATTGGAAGCATTATCGCTTATACTTGGTCAAAGAGCAGATTTATCTACCATACGCACAAATGCCTCAAAATGTATAGTAGAGGCCACTTTTGATATGGACAAGCACAAGTCAAAAGCTGTTTTTGACCAATTAGATTTGGACGAAGAAAGACATACCATCATACGGCGGGAGTTGAGTGCTACTGGAAAATCACGTGCATTTATAAATGATACACCAGTTACGTTGGACGCCCTTCGAACCGTAGGGAATGCCTTGGTAGATATTCACACCCAAAGACAAACTATTCAACTTACCGATCCTGCCTTTTACCTTAACCTAACTGATGCCTACGGCGATAATGCAGAATCGCTTGCAGCATATCGTGCTGCATTCAAGCATTGGCATATTTCAAACACTGAACTCGAAAGCTTAAAAGCACGTCAACGGCAGTCCGACGAAGCTTTGGATTACCACAAATTCTCACTAAACGAACTGGAACAGTTGCACCTGACGCCTGATATGATAGCTACTTTAGAAACGGAAATACACGTTCTTAAAAATGCGACAGGACTAAGATCTGCACTTGCAGATGTGGTCTCAATCAGTACCCAGGACGGTCTTGGTGTTCAAGATCAACTGATTAGTATTTCCCAGTTGTTGGACAAAATAGTAAGCCTTGGTGCTGCATATCAATCCTTATATGAACGCATATCTAGTGTGCGGATTGAGCTTTCGGATATCATTACTGAAGCTGAACACTTAGGCGAGTCGGTACAAGACGACCCAGCCCGTTTGCAAGAAGTTGAGGAGCTGTTAAGCACCCTTCATCATCTATGCCAAAAACACCATGTTACTAATGCGGAGGGGCTTATTGAAAAACGCACACATTTGCAGCAGCTATGCGAAGGCGCAGAGGTATTGGAAGAACAAATCGAAACCCGATCCAAACAAGTGTCGCTTGCAAAAATAGCTTTGGATGATGCAGCAAAAACATTGAAAAGCCAACGACAACAAGCATGTAACCCCCTCGCTGCTGCACTTGCTTCACGTTCCCGTGATTTGGGTATGGCACATGTTCAATTTTCTATAATACTCAATACTCTTGATGCTCCCTCAGCCAACGGTACTGAAGAAGCAGCACTGTTGTTCTCTGCCAATAAAGGTGTTGATTTTGCACCTTTAAACAAAGTTGCTTCTGGAGGTGAATTATCTCGTATCATGCTCGTCATTAAATCTATAATGGCCGAAAAAGCCCAACTACCGACTTTGATTTTAGATGAAATAGACACAGGGGTATCGGGCGAGATGGCAAAGGCTATGGGCAAGCGTATGCACGAAATGAGTCATCATATGCAGGTGATTTCCATTACACACTTACCACAAATAGCAGCCTTGGCGGATGCACATTACAAAGTTTATAAAAAGGTAGTAGGGTCATCTACGCAAACGTTTTTAACCTTGCTTAACGAAGAAGATAGAATTGAAGAACTTGCCGAAATGCTCAGCGGGAAAGACGTAAAGGCGTCTGCTCGCTTGCATGCACGTGAGTTGCGAAACGTATAATTTAAATTAAAACTATGAGTTACGGATTACTTAAAGGAAAAAGAGGTATTATTTTTGGCGCACTGGATGAAAATTCTATCGCTTGGAAAACAGCAGAGCGTGTGCACGAAGAAGGTGCGAGCTTTGTATTGACAAATGCACCAATAGCCATGCGCATGGGTACTATTAATCAGTTGGCTGAAAAGACAGGTTCGACCATCATCCCTGCTGATGCTACTTCCTTAGAAGATTTAGAGCATTTAGTGACTGAATCTGTAAAAGTTCTCGGAGGTAAAATTGACTTTGTGTTGCATTCTATAGGAATGTCTGTCAATGTGCGTAAAGGACGCGCTTACACCGATCAAAAATATGACTGGACCGCTAAGGGCTGGGATGTATCTGCAGGCTCTTTTCACAAAGTAATGCAAGTGCTTTACAAGCAAGATGCTATGCGTGAATGGGGAAGTATCGTAGCACTTTCTTATATGGCCGCACAGCGTGTTTTTCCAGATTATAACGACATGGCCGACAACAAGGCCTTTTTGGAATCTATAGCACGAAGTTTTGGGTATTTCTTTGGTAGAGATAAAAAGGTCCGCGTCAATACCATTTCACAGTCACCCACACCTACTACTGCGGGGAAAGGTGTCAAAGGATTTGATGGCTTTATTTCCTACGCTGAAAAAATGTCACCACTAGGTAATGCCTCTGCACTAGACTGTGCCAATTACACAGTTTCCCTGTTTTCGGATTTAACCCGAAAGGTTACCCTTCAAAACTTATTTCACGATGGAGGTTTCTCTAATATGGGTGTCAGTGATGCCGTTATGCAAGTGTTTGAGGAAGAATAAAAAGGAGCAATGACCAATCAACAGCATAACTATAAAGCACGCTTTTTAGGCTCAAAGCAGGGATTGTTGTTTCTGCTTTTTGCAGTCCTTATATGGGTAATAAGCGCTTTATCTGAAAAATATACCGCTGTTGTTCCTGTTCATGTTGAAATCGAAAACGACGACACGGATGTTATTTTGTTGGATACGCATTTGCATGTAGATGCGAGTATGTCTGCAACTGGCTTTTCAATTTTATACAGACGTCTTTTTCCACCCCAGCTGGAGCTTTCCACGAATGAACTTTCAGCACTAGATTTGGATAAGCCTGTGTTAAGCACCCAATATTTGGTAAATAGCTACAGACAACAATTCCCGAGTCGAAATGACCTTAACGGCTTTGTAGACAATGCAATTTTGCTACCCCTGACTGCAGCTGTGGTAAAATCTTTTACACCTGCTTTGGCAGCTCCGCCCGTTTTAGCAAAGGGCTACCAATTGACTTCTCCCATTGAAATCAATGTGGATCAAGTGACTGCAAGTGGAGGCAAAGAAAATCTTAAACGTTTAGACACCGCTATTTTTAAGCTACTCACCAATCATATCGTTAAAGAAGACTTTGTGCTCAAAGCAATCCTTTTGGACTCCATTGCAGCTTTAGCACAATGGAACACAACCGAAATAGAGGTGCGGGGTACAGTTGATCGTTATTCGGATGTCTCCTTTATGCTGCACATAACGATTGCTAATGCGCCCAGCTCGCTGGATATTGAATTGACGTCATCTTTAGTAGAACTAAAATTTGCAGCCCCTCTTTCGAGTCTAAAAACGATCAATGCGCAAGACTTTCGTGCAGAAGTGGTATACGAACAAACAACCACTGGGCAGTTTCCTGTGATTATTTATGGATTACCTGATAATGCTAAACAAGTA
>JBDQNA010000080.1:0-5946 GCA_040261965.1 Flavobacteriaceae bacterium | reverse complement strand
TATGTTTACGGTTTGCTTAGAGGCAGGTTACCTCATTAGATTTGCTTGCAGAGAATTCGTTTTATAGATTCTTAGTTGCATCTTTACTGAAAAATTCGAAAATTTTGATTTCGAGAGTTGCAACAACATTTTCACTCCAGAGATTAAGTCTATTATGTTGGCATCCAATGTTTTAAAAAGTGGTAAAAATAAAAAAGAGGTCAAAAATGACCTCTTGTCTAATATGGCTCCCCCTCAAGGACTCGAACCTTGGACCCTCTGATTAACAGTCAGATGCTCTAACCAACTGAGCTAAGGAGGAAAATGTGGGCAAATATAATTTTTATTTTACTCCTATCAAACGCTTATACAGAAAATAATATTCTCAAGCCTAAGACAGTATAAAACGATAAATATCATTGCCGTTGGCAAAAACAAACAAGCTCAATAACAAAATTAAACCTACCATTTGTGCATATTCCAAAACCTTTTGGTGTGGTTTGCGGCCTGTCAGCATTTCGTAAGTCAAAAATACCACATGACCACCATCCAAAGCTGGAATGGGCAATACATTCATAAAGGCCAAAATAATGGATATTAAGGCTGTACGCTCCCAAAAGATACGCCAGTTCCACTCGGGAGGAAATAGACTACCGATAGTGCCAAAACCACCCAATTGGCTTGCGCCTTTTTTGGTGAATACAAATTTGAACTGAGCAATGTAGTCATACAACGTCCAGTAACCGTAATTAAATCCTTCTACAATACTTTCACTAACATCATATTTTTGAGTAACGGCCTTAGCACGTGTGTCTTGAAAAGAAAAACCTACAAGTGAACCTGTTGATGTCGTGATTTCTATGTCTTTTAGTTCACCATCACGAATAATCTGAATTGAAAAAACATCTTCTTTACGCTGTTCTAAAGCGTTTTTTACTTGAGTGATTGAATTAGCCGAGGAGTTCCAAGAGTAGATTGCCGCTCCGTTTACACCTAAAATTTGATCATTAGCGAGCAGTCCAGCAGCTTCGGCTGGTGAGCCAACTTCTACAGCTTCAATTATGGCAGGCATATTCGGGAAAAAAGGCGGCATTTCACCTGCTGCAAAAAGCTGCTTGCCAAAATCTTCGGGAATGGATATAGAGGCATTTGTGCCGTCTGCACGTACCACATCTACCATAGATACACCCCGTAAAAACAACCAAGTATTGATGTCCAGAGCATCATCTAATGCTTTGCCGTCAACGGATGATATTTTATCGCCAACAGCAAACCCCAAAGAAGCTGTAATAGGTCTAGGTGCCAATCCGTATTCCAGGTTGTCATTGGTGATTACCGTCTTACCCCACACGAACATAACCATCATATAAATTAAAAATCCGAGGACCAAATTAACCGTCACGCCGCCCAACATTATAATCAATCTTTGCCATGTTGGCTTGGCGCGAAACTCCCATGGTTGAGCCGGTTGAGCCATTTGCTCGGTATCCATGCTTTCGTCTATCATCCCTGATATTTTCACATAACCACCAAGCGGAAGCCACCCTATGCCGTATACCGTTTCGCCTATCTTCTTTTTGAAAAGCGAAAACTTGACATCAAAAAACAGGTAGAATTTTTCAACCCGAGTCTTAAAAAGTTTTGCTGGGATAAAATGTCCTAATTCGTGTAGCACTATAAGTAAGGACAAGCTTAAAATCAGCTGACCGCCCTTTATAAGGAAAAGCTCCATGGGAAAAATTTAGTAGACAAATGTAAGGGATTTGAACGAGCTAAAAAACGGGGAAGTTGTATCTTTGTCAAATGGAATTGCTGCATTTTTTTCGACGCTTTCGATTTGTCGGCCTTGTTATTTTAGGGCTATCGATAATTATCATCGCATTCTTCTACAAGGCTTTGAAGCCAACAGTAGTACTGCCCGTTTACCAACCCGCCATGGTTGCTCCCGAACTCGTTGATGAAAGCATACAGTACGTAAAAAAATACCACACCATTGCGCCCTTCTCCATGACCAATCAAAATGGGGAAACAATAAGTGAGCAAGACTATGACAACAGCATCTATGTGGCAGATTTTTTCTTCACCACCTGCCCTAGCATCTGTCCTATCATGACAAAAAATATGTATGCCCTGCAACAAAGACTAGGCCCATACCCAGCTGTTAAGTTACTTTCTTTCAGCGTTACTCCAGAAATAGATAGCGTGGAACAGCTTAAACGCTATGCGATAGAAAATAAGGTAAACGACAGCAGATGGAATTTGGTTACGGGCAGTAAAAAAGAAATTTATCAACTTGCGCGCAAATCCTATTTGGTTGTCAAAGAAGATGGAGACGGTGGACCCCACGATATGATTCACACCGAAAACTTTGTACTCGTGGACAAGCAAAAGCGCATCCGAGGCTACTATGACGGCACTCAGGCATCAGCCATGGAAGATATCCTCCGTGATATTACCATTTTAATAGCAGAAAAGTGACATTTATTATGTCTATTTAATGCACTAAAGCTTACATTTGCTCTTTAAAATTGGTCTAAATAAATGGATTTAACGCTGGCAGATTTGAAAATTGGCGACGTGGCTACCATCGAATCTTTTGATGTAGAGAAGCTGCCAATGAAACTCATCGAAATGGGCTGTCTCCCTGGAAATACAGTGAATTTACTGCAAGTAGCACCCAGTAAAGACCCCTTATACCTAAACATTTCAGGATCCTTTCTGGCCATTAGAAGAGAAACGGCATTACAAATCATTGTTCAAAAATAAGGTGAGTAAAAACTTAAACGTTGCGCTTATTGGAAATCCGAATACTGGGAAGTCATCTGTATTCAATCAACTCACAGGCCTGAACCAAAAAACGGGAAACTATCCCGGGATCACTGTAGAAAAAAGACAAGGGGTTTGTAGACTACCGAGAGGCGTAAAAGCACGTATATTAGACTTGCCTGGCACCTACAGCCTTAATGCTTCCTCTTTAGATGAGAATGTGGTGGTTGAGTTGTTACTCAACAAAAATGACAAGGACTTTCCAGATGTTGCTGTGGTTATCTCCGATGTAGAAAACTTAAAGCGAAACATGCTGTTGTTTACCCAAATTAAAGACCTCAGTATTCCTACCATTTTGGTTATTAACATGTCGGATCGCATGAATCGCAAAGGCATTAGCATTGATGCTGAAAAAATGGAAGAACTGCTGCAAGCAAAAGTAGTTCTTGTCAGTGCCCGAAAAAACGAAGGTATTAATACGCTAAAGCAGCATATTGCTGCTTACAAAAATATTTCAACAGCGCCCTGCGTTTCTATAGCTGAAATTGATCAGGATTATTTTTCGTCTCTGGAACGCACATTTCCAAACCAATCGCTATACAAGCTCTGGTTGGTTATCACCCAAGATGTAAATTTTGCGCGTATAGAAAGACAGAAGATGGAAGCACATGATGCCAATCATATGCGCAGTGGCTCATTTTTAAAACGACTTCAGCAGAAAGAAACCATCAAACGCTACCAATATATTAACAATGTGCTCAAGGCCTGCTATGACAAAGACAGCGCCAAAGCAACCGACTTGCGTGGTAGGTTAGATCGCATACTCACCCACAAAGTATGGGGCTTTGTGATCTTCTTTTTAGTTCTGTTAACCATTTTCCAAGCCTTATACGATTGGAGCAGTGTTCCCATGGACTTTATAGATACCTCCTTTGCCCAACTTAGCGATTGGGCCAAAATGAACCTGCCCAATTGGTTGGCACCCAGCCTCATGGCGGAAGGCGTCATTCCAGGACTGGGAGGTATTGTCATTTTTGTGCCTCAAATTGCCTTACTTTTCCTCTTTATTGCCATTTTAGAAGAAACCGGCTATATGAGTCGGGTGGTGTTTATCACAGATCGTGTGATGCGTCGTTTTGGACTCAGTGGTAAAAGTGTCGTTCCCTTAATTTCAGGAACCGCATGTGCCATCCCAGCCATTATGGCAACACGTAATATTGAAAACTGGAAAGAGCGATTAATCACCATTTTAGTTACCCCTTTTACCACCTGTTCTGCACGATTGCCTGTCTATCTCATTCTTATCAGTCTGGTGATTCCCAACGAACGAATTATTGGGGCAAATCTCCAAGGTTTGGTGCTTATGTTCTTCTATCTACTAGGATTTGCTATGGCACTGCTTGCGGCATTTGTGTTACACAAGACCTTACCAAACAAGCAAACCAGTCATTTTGTTGTAGAAATGCCAAACTACCGCATCCCCCTGCTGAAAAATGTGGTCATTACCATAGTTGAAAAGACAAAGTCCTTTGTGCTTGAAGCGGGTAAAATCATTCTGGCTATATCCATTTTACTTTGGGTAATGGCTTCAAATGGTCCAGGAGCTACTTTTAAAAATGCTCCTGAAATAGTCGCTGCCCAAGCAGCGGTTACAGAAGCTAATTTTGAACAAAAATTAAGTGCCTACAAACTCGAACATTCCTACTTAGGTTATATAGGAAAAGGTATTGAGCCTATAATTCGCCCTTTAGGCTACGATTGGAAGATTGGCATCGCCATTGTCAGTTCTTTTGCTGCGCGTGAAGTCTTTGTGGGAACCCTTGCTACCATTTATAACGTAGGTGATTCGGAAGAAGAGACCATTAAAAACCGCATGTCTGCTGAAACGTATCCTGATGGAACACCCGTTTTTAACCTTGCTTCTGGCTTATCACTTATGGTATTCTATGCCTTTGCCATGCAATGTATGAGTACCTTAGCCATTGTGCGAAAAGAAACCAACAGTTGGCAATGGCCTGCTATCCAACTTGTAGTCATGACAGTAATCGCATATTTAGGTGCATTGGTAACGTTTCAATACTTTAGTAGTTAATTATGGAAAACGTTATCATCTTCGCAGCTGTACTTTGGTCGTTGTATTTTCTTGTACAGCGTTTTCGCCCTAGAAAAAAAACAACCAGGTGCGATTCAAAAGGATGTGGTTGTCATTAGCCCCCTAGTGCTACGTCTAGCGTCATCATCACTACAAACCCGCCTATAAAGCCCAAGGCCGCAATATCTGTGTACTTGTCCTGTTGGGTTTCAGGAATTACCTCCTCCACTACAACAAAAATCATGGCTCCAGCTGCAAAGGCTAGTGCATAAGGTAAAATGGGCGTGAAAAAAGTAACCGCAAAAGCACCAATTACTGCAGCTACAGGCTCCACAATGGCAGAGGCCTGTCCGTAAAAAAAGCTTTTTCGTCTGCTAAGTCCCAACCGACGCATGGGCATGGAAACTGCAACGCCCTCTGGGAAATTTTGTATGCCAATTCCCATGGCCAAAACAACAGCACCAGCAATAGATGCTTCCGGTAGTCCAGCAGCAACACCACCAAACAATACACCCACAGCCAGTCCCTCCGGAATATTATGTAGTGTGATGGCCAAAACCATTAGCGTGGTACGGTGCCAAGGAGTTTTTATCCCCTCTGACTCTTTAAAGTTAATGTGCAAGTGTGGCAAGACCTTGTCCAGTCCAAAAATAAATAACGCACCGAACGTAAACCCAACAGCAGCTGGTATAACCTTTATAAAACCCGTTCCCGGACTCATATCAATACCAGGAGCCAATAAGCTCCAAAAACTTGCTGCCACCATTACGCCCCCCGTAAAGCCAAGCATGCCGTCAAGAACGGCACGATTCATTGTCTTAAATAAAAAAACAAAAGATGCGCCAAATGCGGTAAGGCCCCAAGTGAAAAGCGTAGCGTAAAGTGCTCCTAATATAGGAGGAGTATTTTCAAAAAAATTAAGAATTGATTCAAACATGTTGCAAATATAGCTGATTGAAAACTTAATTCTTTGTGCTTAACCGGCATATTTTGTACGTTTGGCGAGGTGGAAAAGGAGCTGGATTTCGATTTAATATTTGCAGGTGCTGGCGCAGCTACGCTTCAGATTGTTCAAAAACTGATACAATCGGGTGATTTTACAGATAAAC
>JBDQNA010000019.1:0-11660 GCA_040261965.1 Flavobacteriaceae bacterium | reverse complement strand
TGCTTATGGTCCTCAATTTTTATTAAATTAGTGCCTAACTAAAATTTCAAATATGTCTAGCAAGTTTTTTGGTAATAGTTTAAATAAAAATGCCTCTGAAAAAAAGGGAGGGAAACAAAAAGCATCAAACAAAAGTAACAAGCCTAAATCATCGGGTGTTCGTAAAGTTGGAAGAGGAAATTAAGCCAAAATAAATCTATGAAGCTTTTTTATGGTCGATTACGCAACTTTTATTTATGTGAGCTCAGAACATTCAAAAGCATGTTAAACATCAAATGAAAAAACTATTTGCTTTGCTCTGTATTTTGGGTATAGTGTTGCCATACTACAACATCTATAAGTTTATTGAAGCAAATAATTGGGAATGGTCAACGGCTTTGTTCTTTGAGCAAATCAACCTAAACTACGGAATGAAAATTCTAAATGCCGACCTAACCGTAGCCGCTACCACTTTTTTAATTTTTATACTCTATAAGGTAAAGGTGAAATATATCAGTATAAAGCAATTTCTAAAGTACTTTATTTCGCTATTTATCGTAGGCTTTTCATTGGCCTTGCCGCTATATCTTTACGATAACTACAATCGAGATTAACCTAATACTCAAAGGAATGAAGCCCATCAAGAAACATCTTTTATTTCTATTACTAGCAGGCTTTCTAAGTTGTTCGCCTGAACATTCACAAAAAGACCATTCGATGTATTGGCAAAAAAATGCAGCTGAATACCATGCCCTTTGCATCCAAGCCTATAACCTTGCAAAAATGAAAGTGGATCAAGCCGTCGCCACAAAGAGCGAAAAACCTTTAGCCATTATTGCAGATATAGACGAAACCGTACTTAACAACCTCCCTTACAATGAAATATTGATCGAAACCAACACCGCTTTTACACAAGAAACCTGGGCGGCCTGGGTGCATAAAAAAACAGCTGTACCTATTCCGGGTGCACTGGAATTTTACACTTATGCAGACTCCCTTGGCATTGAAATCATTTATGTGTCCAATAGAAGGGTTGAAAATTATGAGCCTACAAAAGCCAACCTCATCAGCGCTGGTTTTCCTTTTAACGACGATACCATCATGCTACTTAGAGATAAAGAAGGCAACAAAGAGGCTAGGAGAAATCAACTAACCCGTTTTAATATAGCGTTAATTTTAGGTGATAATCTTTCCGATTTTGATGCGCGTTTTTATAAGCAACCCAATGAGGTAAGAATAGATCGGTTGAACGATACAAATGCCTTATTTGGAGAAAAATTTATTCTAATTCCTAACCTCATTTACGGCAGTTGGGAAGTGGGCTTTGATGACTAGGCACGTATTTTGCTTAAGCTTTAATTTCGTTTTTTAAATTTAATGTGTTTATGAAATATGTTGTCGTCTTTTTTTTGCTACTCGTTTTTAATTGTGAAGACACAAATCTTGTCGAATACAATACACTTGAAGGTCAGTGGATCCTTGATAAGGCAGTTTGCTACTGTAATTTTGAAAAATATGATTTTGAACGTAATCAGCTTTGGCTCTTTGAAGATGGTGTTTTAGTAAGTAAAGGTGAGGTGGGTAATGCTGTGGGTATTTCTTCACCTAATGAGGTTGAGTCCTATGTTGTAAGTGAGGACACCCTAACCCTTTTATCTAGCAAAAGACAATATCGCTATACCATTGCTGATAATATTCTTGCACTGCACTACATTGACGTTCCAGAAATTGCAGACGATGAAGTTTCGTATTACTTTACAAAAGGGACTGCGCTAAGCAACTGTACTGATCCCTATAATTTGCTTAAAGAAATTGCCTGTACAAAAGAGTACGATCCGGTATGCGGTTGTGACGGTATCACCTATAGTAACGCATGTACCGCTACGTTCTATGGTGGGGTAACGACTTTTGATAAAGGGGATTGTCCTAAATAATTAATTTCGATAATATTTAACTATCTTTAGAGATAACAACAATAGTGGGCATTATTTGTATAAACATAACGCCCGTTAACACTAAATCATATATTATGGGAGTAGGTGGTATTTTTTGGGGGAGTATTGCACTTTGTGTGATTTTAGCCCTAACGGCATATGTGATTGAAGAATACATAAAATAAATCGGGGATTTGGTTCTGGACTGCAGCATGTAGTCGTGTTTTTTTATGATAAAAGCATTATATTACAGTTTATTTAAATACCTATACAATGAAAAAATTAACGCTTACCCTACTACTTTTCAGTCTTACTTTTTTACAAGCACAAAATTTTAGAGGCCTTGACAAAAGCCCTATGGATAAGGCTTCTTTTCCTGCGAGCTATCGCATCTCGGATAAAGTTGCAACAATTACATATAGCAGACCACAACTCAAAGGCAGAGCCTTTGCAGACATCGTCCCATTTGGAAAAATATGGCGAACAGGTGCTAACGAAGCTACAGAACTTCGTGTATTTAAGGCCATTGCTATTGGGGGAACTAAAGTTCCAGTAGGCACTTATTCTCTTTTTACCATTTTTGGTGCTGAGAAAATGACCCTTATCATCAACAAGAGTACTAATCTTTGGGGGGCATATGCATACAATGAAGATGAAGATTTATTGCGTTTTGAAGTTCTCACCACAAATGTGGAAGATACTTTAGAGGCCTTTTCAATGGTTTTTTCAGGTGATGATGCGCCAGTCTTACACTTGGGCTGGGGTAATACAAGAGCAGAAGTTCAATTTTCTGTCTTATAAAGAATTTATCAATGCTTTTCTAGCAACCAAGAAGACGATTGGATTTTATCGCCGAGTTTATCAATAAGCATAATGCCTAATTTTTCGCAGATAGGGCGTTCCGGAATAGTATCATTAGTTTGATCGCCGCCATTGGCAAATGCTAATTGATATTCATCCCCAAACTCTCTGTGTATTTTAGTCAAGGTTTCACAAACAGTACGGTCCTGGTCAACAGACAAAATAGCTTTGTCTACCACACGAAAGTTTGATATAATGATCATCCGTTCTTTTTCGTCCTGAAATTCTTTAGACCCCTTTAATTCGCGCTGGTGATCTGAATTTACAATTACAAACAAGGCATCGCCTTGTTTTTTTGCATTGTGAAAATACTCAAGATGGCCTTTGTGAATGGGATTAAAATAACCGCTAACAATAACCGCTTTTTTCATGATGTAAAGTTACACGTATTTGTATAATCACATAATAAACTCTCGTTATTTACTTCAATTATACAGCTATAGATTAAATCTGTTCATAACGTTCAAAATAAGCGGAGTATTTTATACTTTTACATTTTAGACTAATACATTCAAAATGGCATTTGATATTGCAATGATAAAAGCCACTTACGCTCGCCTATCGGCGCGTGTAGAAGCGGCTAGAAAAGTAACCAACAAACCGCTTACGGCTTCTGAAAAAATATTGTATTCCCATTTGTGGGATGGTGCAGCAAATCAAGTCTTCAAAAGAGGTATTGATTATGTTGATTTTGCACCTGATCGTATTGCGTGCCAAGATGCAACCGCACAAATGGCCCTTTTGCAATTTATGCAAGCAGGCAAGCCAAAAGTTGCTGTACCTACTACCGTACACTGTGATCACCTTATCCAAGCCAAAGACGGTGCCATTGCCGACTTAAAATCAGCCAACAGCACGTCTGCGGAAGTTTTTAATTTTTTACAATCCGTATCCAACAAATACGGCATAGGCTTTTGGAAGCCTGGCGCTGGAATCATCCACCAAGTAGTACTAGAAAACTATGCATTCCCTGGGGGCATGATGATAGGAACAGACTCGCACACGGTAAATGCCGGCGGATTAGGAATGCTAGCCATAGGAGTTGGTGGTGCCGATGCCGTAGACGTAATGGCAGATATGCCTTGGGAACTTAAATTTCCAAAACTCATCGGAGTGAAACTTACGGGAAAGCTCAACGGCTGGACTGCACCAAAAGACGTCATCTTAAAAGTAGCCGGTATCCTTACTGTTAAGGGAGGAACTGGAGCTATAATTGAATATTTTGGAGATGGTGCCGAATCCATGTCGTGTACCGGAAAAGGAACCATTTGTAATATGGGTGCCGAAGTTGGTGCAACAACCTCCACTTTTGGCTATGATGCCTCAATGGAGCGCTATTTGCGTGCTACCGACAGAGACGATGTAGCAGATGCTGCCAATGAAGTAAAAGAATACCTTACTGCTGATCCAGAAGTGTACCAAAACCCTGAGCAATACTTTGATGAAGTCATTGAAATTGATTTAAATACGTTAACGCCACACATCAACGGTCCTTTTACGCCAGACTTAGCTACTCCTATATCGGAAATGACTGAAAAAGCATCCGCTAACGACTGGCCTGTAGATGTAGAGTGGGGACTGATTGGTTCTTGTACCAATTCCTCTTATGAGGATTTATCACGTGCAGCTTCCATTGCCAAGCAAGCAGTAGACAAAAAACTGGTTACCAAAGCTACTTTCGGTATTAATCCTGGCTCTGAGCAGGTGCGCTTCACTGCAGAGCGAGATGGCTTACTCGAAATCTTTGAAGATTTAGATGCAACCATATTCACCAATGCCTGTGGTCCCTGTATTGGACAATGGGCTAGAGCTGGTGCTGACAAGCAAGAAAAAAATGCCATCATACACTCTTTTAACAGAAATTTCTCCAAGCGCGCAGATGGAAATCCAAATACCCACGCCTTTGTTGCCTCCCCAGAAATTGTAGCTGCAGTGGCCATATCGGGTAGATTGGATTTTAATCCGATAACAGATGTGCTTATCAACGAGGATGGGGAAGAAGTACGTCTTGAAGCCCCAACAGGAATTGAGCTTCCACCAAGCGGTTTTGACGTGGAAGACAACGGATATTTGGCGCCTGTAGCAGATGGCTCTGGTGTTTCCGTAGAAGTAAGTGAAAGCTCTGAACGTTTGGAACTCTTAACACCCTTTGCGCCTTGGGATGGTGAAAACCTAACTGGAGCAAAGCTGCTTATTAAGGCTTTTGGCAAGTGTACTACAGACCACATTTCCATGGCAGGCCCTTGGTTGCGCTTTAGGGGGCACTTGGATAATATTTCAAACAACTGCTTGATAGGTGCTGTAAATGCCTACAACCAAAAAACCAACTTTGTTAAAAATCAACTCACAGGAGAATACGGGGGCGTACCAGATGTTCAACGTGCATACAAAGCTGCTGGTATTGAAACTGTTGTTGTGGGTGACCATAATTATGGCGAAGGTTCTTCACGTGAGCACGCAGCCATGGAGCCCAGACACTTGGGAGTTAAGGTGGTTTTGGTAAAATCGTTTGCCCGCATACACGAAACTAACCTAAAAAAACAAGGTATGTTGGGGATTACATTTGAAAATGAGGCTGACTATGATCTCATCCAAGAAGACGATACCTTTGACTTTGTTGACTTATCTAGATTTGCGGCTGGAAAGCAGATCACCATTGAGGTGACGCACAGCGATGGGTCTTCTGATACTATACTGGCAAATCACACCTATAACGAAGCGCAAATTGAATGGTTTAAAGCGGGTTCTGCACTAAACCTAATAAAGAAGCAAAATAGCGCTGCTTAAGAAGCCTTTATTCGCTGGTTTCTAACGCTGCTAAAACAAGTTCTTTTAGGGCGTTATACCCTTTCCCGTTTAGGTGAAGACCGTCCTGGAGTAAGACGTCTCTTCTAATCTGATTGCCGTCCATTAGTTTTTCGTAAAGGTGTAATTGGTGTAGATATGGAAGCCTGTCTGCAAGTGCTTGTACACCGGCATTAATACGGCGTATTTCCTTTAATTCATTTTCACGTTCAAATGAAGGCTTTATAGAAATATTGTATATGTTGGCCTTGGGGAATTTTTTGTGTATCATCTCCATAAAAGAAGAAATATCAGCCACAATTCTAGTGGCGTCAAAGCCTAAAGTCAAATCATTACCGCCTAAATAGAGCATGATGTTTTGAGGAGTTAGGCCGTCAAACAAATCTTCAAAATAATGAGATAACGAATGGATAAAAGCTCCTCCAAAACCCAAGTTTAACGTTTGGTGTGGTGCCAAATCTTCTGCCATGTTTTTCCACAAGCGTATTGATGAACTTCCATAAAAAACAGTCAATGTTTTTTGGTTTTTAAGTTGGCTCACCTTTCGTTTTAAGACCGCTATTTCTCGCTCAAAATGCGCTTCTTCCAAACGGAGTTTCTGTATCCAATTTTTATATTTCTTATTGATTTTTTTAACTACTTCAGGAAGTCTTGGGTCGCTTGCATCGTGAATGTCATAATCTGCCATGGTAAAAGCGGGCATCACCTGACATTTATAGGTAGCCTTGTGGGGTAGTTTGTCAAAGTCTACCATGACCAAAGGCACTATTTTGGGTTACTTTTTCATGATGCAAGCAAGTTTAAAAACTCCTGTGCTAAACGGGCCTGGAGAAGCCTCGGTTTTGTATGAAAGGCCTTCTGGACTAAAGACCAAGCTCGTATTGTTTTCTAAGGCATTGGCTGCCAACGCATAAAATTTTTTATTTTCTTTTTTGACTTCTTTTTTACTCAAATGATCTGGAATAAAGTTTTTCGAGTAGACCCTTATGTAGTCAAAACGTTCATAGTATGCCTTATGAGCTGACTCATGTGATAGCGAGTGACGCGCTACTCGAATACTCGGTTCCTTATAGTATTTATAAAGCATCCCGCTTATGAAATGACTGTCCAATGTGATTTGAAAGTTATCGGCAGCCATCAAGCTAGAATGGTTGTCCAAATGATTGTAAATAAATATGCTCCCTTGTTCATAAGGTAGGTGCTCAGAACCCTTTATTTGCACTTTTAAATCGCTAAAAATAGATTGAAACTGCTGGGCGTTTAACCTTCTTATTTCTTGAGGTGTGAAGGAGGAAGGCGCTTCGATTATTTGGCGAAAAGCTGCTTTAACGCTGTGAAGTAAGAGCTGCACGTTTTGGTTTATTAATAGCTTATATAAAATTGGAGAAGAAGAAAATGCGAAGATGTTTTTTGATAAATTACTAGGCTATAGCAACCACTTGGGGCTCTTTAGTGAAGATATTGATTTTAGCTCAAAAAGACTGCTTGGGAATTTCCCCCAAGCATATTCACACCTTGCCCTAATTGACAACGCATTAAACTTTAATGAGGGTTCGATTAAGAAAAGCTAATTTAACACGTTTTGTGGTGGAGTATGTTAGAGTCCAGCCAACAGATTTCCTAGACCGTCTTTAAATTGAAAGCCTTCCATGGTTCGGTATTTGTTTAGCTTTTTGTTTGCCTCAAGCCCCCACAATAAAAATTCCATCATAAAAAATAGATCTTCAGTAAGGCAATCTGCTCGGTGTGTAGCCACAAGTTCTTTTAAGTTGGGAACGCCTTTCAAGGTGTCGTGATATATATTATCAGGAAGGCTGTCTTCTAGAAATAATTCATTGTCTGCATAGAACCACCCCAATAACTGGTCATAAGGACCTTCTTCATCTTGTTTTTCTAACTTCTTAATTTCTGGAAAATACGTTGGGAATAAGGTTTTTACAGCTTGGTTGATTAAGTGAAAGGAAATCTGCTCTGCTCCTTCTTGCTCGCCTTCATAGACCAATTCCACTTTTCCATTTATAGAAGGGATAATCCCCAAAAAATCAGACATCCTGATGCAGGTGTTTTGCTCGCTCGACAACAGCATACGGCGTTCCGCAGCACTCATTAGGTTTTCAAAAGCTGTAATACTCATACGGGCACTCACACCGCTTTTAGCATCTACATATTCACTTTTTCTTGCTTCAAAACCTATCTGCTCCAAAATATCACGTGCCAGTTCAGGAACATGAATCGCCTCTTGCACGGCTTTGTTGGTATGGGTTTCCTGTCGTGTTATGGCCTTGGCTGTAGCTAGATTGTGCGGATAGTGCGTCAAAATTTGAGAACCAATACGGTCTTTTAGTGGGGTTACAATACTTCCCCGATTGGTATAATCTTCAGGATTGGCCGTAAAGACAAACTGGGTTTCAATAGGTAGTCGGAGTTTAAAGCCACGAATCTGAATTTCTTTTTCTTGTAATATGGAGAAAAGTGCTACTTGAATCCGTGCTTGTAAATCAGGCAATTCATTTAAAACAAATATGCATCGGTGAGCTCTTGGAATCATGCCAAAATGAATCACGCGCTCATCGGCATAAGAAAGCTTTAGGTTTGCTGCTTTAATGGGGTCAACATCCCCAATTAGATCGGCTACGCTTACATCTGGTGTAGCCAATTTTTCAAAAAAGCGATTATCGCGGTGCAACCAAATGATAGGGGTAGCGTCTCCTTTTTCTGCAATTAGCGCCTTGGCAACATTACTTATAGGTGCCAAAGGGTCATCGTTTATTTCAGAACCTTCCACTATAGGTACCCATTCGTCTAAAAGTTGTGTGAGTTGTCGTGCCAGTCTTGTTTTGGCTTGGCCTCTCAATCCAAGTAAGTTGATGCTATGACCGGAAAGCAATGCGCGTTCTACATCGGGAATAACGGTGTTTTCATAGCCCAAAAGCCCTTCAAATGTTGGTTCCCCACGTTCCAAACGTGTCCTTAGATTTTTTGCCAGTTCTTGTTGAATGGAAAGGGGTTTGTAATTCGTTTTTTTTAGGTCTCCTAGTGTCTTGCTTTTTTTCATTTATCTCAATCGTTTTTTTCTGTTCTGTTCATAGTCTTCAAAAATCATTTCGCCCAAGCCTTTAAGGCCAGTAAAAAATGCCTTGCCTTTGTTCGCTTCTGTAAAGTTTCGCACAAATTCTTTTAAATAGGCGTCTTGTGCTATCATAAATGTGGTGATGGGGATGTGAAGCTTTCGCGCCTGACGTGCCATATTGTAGCACTTGTCCACAATATGGTCGTCTAGCCCCATACTGTTTTTGTAGTAAGTCCCATCTGCGTTTTTGAGACAGCTAGGCTTGCCATCGGTTATCATAAAAATTTGCTTATTGCTATTTTTCCTTCGTCGCAACAAATCCATAGCAAGCTTTAGGCCCGCGACGGTATTGGTATGATAAGGTCCTACTTGCAAGTAGGGAATCTCTTTGAGCGCAATGGGCCAGGCATCGTTTCCAAACACCAGTATGTCTAGGGTGTCTTTGGGATACCGTGTGGTGATAAACTCAGCAAGTGCCATGGCTACTTTTTTAGCTGGAGTTATGCGGTCTTCGCCGTATAAAATCATGCTATGGCTGATATCAATCATCAAAACCGTACTCATTTGGGTATTGTAGAAACTGTCCTCCACTACTAGGTCTTCGTGATGTAAGGTAAAATCATCTCCTGCCGTGCGTATTTGTACATTGCGCAAGCTTTCAGTCATGGCTATTTTCTCAAGGGGATCACCAAATTGATAGGCTTTAAATTCGCCTGTGTCGTCTGCGCCCTGCCCCGTGCTTTTGGTTTTGTGGTTGCCGTTGCCTGCTTTTTTGAGTTTGCCAAAAATTTGCTTTAGGGCGTGTTCGCGCAACAACTTTTCTGTTTTGGCGGTGAGGAACATCCCTTTTCCATCGCCAGTACCATCGCCTTTTGGTTGTATATAAGCACGTTTTAAGAGGTCTTCGATAAAATCATCTATGGTATATTCTGAATTGGTTAGCCCATATTCCTTGTCCAATTCACGCAACCAATCAATGGCTTCGTCAAAATCGCCAGAGGTGTGCGTAATCAGCTCTTTGAAAATTTCAAAAAGGCGTTCGAAAGGCGTTTGATGCTTGGGTATATGTTGCGTAAATGTAATACCGGCAGCGGACAGGTTTAATTTCATAGCATTGTAAATGTACTAAAATCATTCCCAATTTTAAACTCACTGATTTCAATAACTGAGCTATTACAAAATTGGTACCTTTGTGAAAATTGCTTATGAAAAATCTGGTTATTGTTGGTCACCCGGACCAATCCTCCTTTTGCTATAATGGGATCTTTAAAACCATCGTCGAAAGCTTAGAAAAAGCGGACGAGGATATCGAAATCATCGACTTATACCGCGACAGTTTTACCCGTCCTAGAAATACGGTAATTGGCAGGTATAAAGAATTGGTTACTTGGTCTGACCGTATTTATTTTGTTTCCCCCGTATGGTGGTTCAGACTTACCCCCCGAATGGAAATCTTTTTTGACGAGGTACTAACGCCTGGCTTTGCCTATCAGTTTGTTAACGTAACCAAATTATATGCCTATCCAAAGTCATTTTTGAGCGATAAAAAAGTACGTACTTATGTAACGCATGGTGCGCCAGCGCTTCCTGTAAAAACCTTATACCTCAACTCGGTAAAATTACGCCTTGTAATGGGTGTTTATTCGTTTGTATTTGGGTGGAAGCTTGCGCTGTTTACCAAGACCAAACAATTTTGGTCAGTTCCTTTTGTTTCAGATAAAAAGCGTAAAAAATATTTAGACATTGTAAGTAAAGACGTACAGCGCGACATTAAAAAAGGAAAGTAGACTTTATGAAAAAGACAACTATTATACTTATTTCAGCTATATTGAGTGTTTATACTATAACTGTGGCACAAGACACCGAAATACAGCCCTACGAAGTAATCAAAGTTATTGACAGTGTTGAAATTCGATTTTATCCAAGTGCAACACTGGTTCAAACGAGTGGCGGCAATAACTTTGGCAAATTGTTCCGCTATATTTCGGGCAGCAACGAGGCTGAAGAAAAAATTGCCATGACGGCGCCCGTGTATATGAATAAAGACAAATCTGAAATGGCTTTTGTAATGCCGCTTGATGTGCATCAAAAAGGAGCCCCTGAACCCATGGGTGAAAATGTGTCGCTGCGCATAACCGAACCTCGCTATGTAGCTGCCATACGTTATGGAGGGTATACGAATACTAGCAAAGAAGCAATACACACAAAACGCCTCATAAAAACCCTTGAAAACAACAGCATTGAAGTCAAAGGAGCTGTTGAATATTTGGGTTATGATAGTCCTTATAAATTTTATAACCGCCGAAATGAGGTCATGATGGAAATTACCTTTAACAAATAAAAATACTTGCTATGCCAATAGAAGAAAAGCTCAATGCGTGGTCGCATGCTCTGGGGGTTGGCTTGGGAGTAGCCGCGTTGGTCTTCTTGCTTTTGGACGTCGATCAAACCAACCCCTTTGGGCTATTTAGCGTTATTGTTTATGGGCTATCTATCATCTTATTATTTTTGGCTTCCACTTGCTATCACGCCATAACGGCAAGCAAACGGAAGCACTACTTTCGGGTTGCAGACCACATCAGCATCTACTTACTTATTGCGGGCACCTATACTCCTGTGCTTTTGATAGCGATTCCAAATGGTTTGGGATGGATACTGTTTTGGGTGGTTTGGGGCATTGCTGCCTTTGGACTCATCTTAAAACTTTTTTTTACTGGACGTTTTGAGCGCTTTTCTACCTTTTTATACTTGGCTATGGGCTGGCTAGCCATTATACCTTATACCGAGCTAACTATGGCGCTAGATGCCAAGGCCTTGACCCTGCTGATTAGTGGAGGAGTGGCCTATACGGTTGGCGTACTGTTCTATGCTATCGAAAAAATTCCTTATAGCCATTTTATATGGCACCTGTTTGTATTGGGCGGAGCAAGCTGTCATTTCTTTATGGTGTATTTGTATGTGATTTAAAATTTTGACTGGCTTATATACTTCAAGGCGTAAATACGCCTCTT
>JBDQNA010000118.1:0-3618 GCA_040261965.1 Flavobacteriaceae bacterium | reverse complement strand
CTGCAGGTACAGTAGCGGGCATAAATTATTTGCTTGGTAATCCATTTACAAATAATGAATTGATTCCTTTTGCTATGGAAGGAGAGCGTTTAGCTTGCGGAACTGCGCATGCCGACAATGTAGCACCTGCACTCCTAGGAGGATTTACGCTGGTTCGCGATACCAATCCATTAGACATCTGTGCATTACCCACACCACTAGAGCTTGTGGCTACTGTGATACATCCAAAAATCGAAGTTAAAACAGCTGATGCTCGTGCCGTACTCAAAAAACGGGTAACGCTTGAAAAAGCCATCAGTCAATGGGGAAATGTTGGTGCGCTGGTTTCTAGTTTATACGAAGAAGATTACGATTTGTTGAGCAGGTCTTTGGTAGACGGCATAGTTGAGCCCGCCAGGTCAATCCTTATCCCTTATTTCAACGAATTGAAAGCGGCTTGCAAAGCAGCTGGAGCGTTGGGTTCAGGCATTTCAGGTTCTGGTCCTTCTGTGTTTGCCTTGTCTAGAGGCATGAGCAGTGCCAATAAGGTTGCACAAGCCATGCAATCTGTTTTTGAAAAAACGAATATTCCGTTTGACATTCACATCAGTCCTGTCAAAAAAACAGGCGTAAGCATTATAGAAGATCTCAGATGAAATACTACAGCCTAACCGACAACAGCAACACCGCCAGTTTTTCAGATGCGGTAATCCGAGGACTTGCTCCAGACAGGGGCTTATATTTTCCTGAAAAGACGTCTAGATTAGATGCAGCCTTTCTTGCAGACATCACTTCTAAATCTATGGTAGAGATTGGTATTGAAGTCATGCGCCCTTTTGTAGGAGGCACCATACCTGAAAAACGCTTGGAGAAAATTGTTGGCGACACTCTTTGCTTTGACTTTCCAGTCAAAAAAATCAATGACAATACCTCCACTCTAGAGCTTTTCCATGGACCAACCATGGCGTTTAAAGATGTGGGTGCTCGCTTTATGGCGCGCTGTATTGGTTATTTTAACGAACAAACGCCCAAGAAAGTAACGGTTTTAGTAGCTACATCTGGCGATACGGGTGGCGCAGTAGCTTCTGGCTTTTTGGGTATTGAAGGGACTGAAGTCATTATCCTTTACCCCAAGGGAAAGGTTAGTCACATCCAAGAACTACAACTTACCACCAATGGTAATAACATAAAGGCGGTAGAAGTTGATGGTGTTTTTGACGATTGTCAAGAGATGGTCAAGTCTGCGTTTATTGATGAAGACTTGAAAGGAAAATTAAACCTGACTTCTGCCAATTCAATTAATGTAGCCCGATGGTTACCACAATCCTTATACTTTTTCTTTGCCTATCAGCAATTTCTACAAATGGGCATAGACAAAAAACTGGCTTTCTCTGTTCCAAGTGGGAACTTTGGAAACATCTGTGCAGGTATCGTAGCAAAACGACTTGGTTTGCCTATTAGCCATTTTATAGCGAGTACCAATATCAACGACACCGTACCCCGTTATTTAAAAACACAAGACTACCAACCCAACCCTTCAAAGCAAACCATTTCTAATGCCATGGATGTAGGAAATCCATCTAATTTTGTCCGTATTCAGTCTCTTTATGGTAATGATTTTGATGCACTAAAGCAGGACTTTTCTTCTTATGCTTATAATGATGTCGAAACAAAACTAGCGCTTGCTGAGCTACATCAAAAGCACAACTATGTTGCCGATCCACATGGAGCAGTTGGCTATTTAGGATTACAGCGCTTTTTGGCAAACAATCCAAATCATTACGGGATATTTTTAGAAACAGCACACCCTATTAAATTCCGTGATACTGTAGAAGAAACACTAGGCCTAACCCTAGATATCCCAACACAAATTCAGCATATTCTAGATAAAACTCCAGAAAAAACTTCTTTGAGTGGCTACGACGCATTCAAGGATTACCTATTGTCCCAAGCTGTCTAATTCAGGCAACACAAAAGCATCCAATACACTTGGCTGTTGCATCATGGCCTCTATACCCTCGGCCGTACGTGGCGCGTAGGCAGACAAGTTGACAGGTCCATCGTTTGTGATCAATATATCATCTTCTATGCGGACGGCTATTCCCCACCATTTGGAATCACAAGGGCTATCTTCAGGTATATAAATTCCTGGCTCAACAGTAATCAAGGTATTGTGTTTGAAAGGGCTATACGTGCCCGCATCGTGCACATCTAATCCTAGATAGTGTGAAGTACCATGTGGGAAATATGTACGTGCTTGTTCCCTATTTTCTATAATGCCCAAGGCTATGAGTCCTTGAGTAATCACCTCAAGGGCAGCAAAGTGAGGCGCACGCATATTAGCTCCTACGACGGAGGCTTTTATACCTGCTTCTTGTGCCCTGTAAACAATATCATAAATAGCACGCTGTTCTGCTGAAAAAGTGCCATTGGCAGGGATAGTTCGAGTAACATCGGCAGTATAATTATGGTATTCAGCACCCAAATCCATTAAAACCAAATCGTCTCCAACTGTGGGTTTGTCATTTGTGATATAGTGCAAAACACAGCCATTGTGCCCTCCGCCAACTATAGAAGGATATCCTTCATACTCAGCGCCATATTTTTTAAATACAAATTCGTGTATCCCTTGAATTTCGCGCTCAGACATACCAGCATCCATGGCTTTCATCACCTCCACTTGACCAACCGCTGAAATATAGATGGCCTTTTTGAGCAATGCTACTTCTTCAGGTAATTTTATCTCACGTAAGCTATCCATAATCATGGGTAATGTTTCGGTATCAAGGTTGGTAAGTTGGGCAGACATCTGCTGTTTCAGCTCAGTGCGTTGCCGCTCGTTTATGGCCGTTTGATAAGCGCTAAGCAATTCATCTTGCGCCAAGTCTTTGTTGGTTCGCAGCGAACGTGACAATACTTGTGCTACATTGGCCGAACTGTTGACATCAGAAGTGGTAATATATCGGTACAGCGAGGCTTTTTCTATATTGTAATTGACTGGGAACTTCGCCTTTTCTTTAAAGCTGTTTATCAACGAATAGAGATCCGCTTCATTGCGAGTATCATCTCTAACATCATTATTAAAATCAAAGAAAAGTACGTGATCAAAGCGTTCAAAATCAGTTTTAAAATCCGAAAATTGGGTGTTAAAAAACACGTTGGAGAAGCCTAGTTTTTCTTTGGCTCCTGTGATACCCAAACGATAACCATCCCATTGCTCTCGTAAGGGATCACGCTCCTGTACAAACAACACATCATGCATAGCAACCCCATCCACAACTTGAGGTTCTTTGTAAATCAACAGTACAGCATGTGGTTCTTTTAGTCCTGTGAGGTAATAAAAATTAGGATCCTGATGGTAGTGGAAATCCACATCATTGGCACGATTTCGCACAGGATTAGCAAAAAATACAGCAACACTATTGGATGGCATTTGGGCACGAACGGCTTGTCGACGTCCTTCGTGAAACGCAGGTGTTAGATAATCGTTCGGAACTTCTTGGGCGTGCAGACTAAAAACGGCAACTATTGTGAATAAAATGGAGCGTAACATAAACTTCTTTTTAGCTAAAATAGCTAAAACTGTGCTACTTTTGAAGATATGAAGCAATTGACCTTACATCAACACCACATCAAACT
>JBDQNA010000086.1:0-5418 GCA_040261965.1 Flavobacteriaceae bacterium | reverse complement strand
GGATAACATAGATTGATTTTTTGCAAAAATAGAAAAGCCCACAGAAATACTGCGAGCTTTTTCAATATGATTGTGTTTGTTTTAGTTCCCCTTATTGTAATCAGCTAAAAATTTAGCCAAACCAATATCGGTTAACGGATGCTTTGCCAAACCAGCAATAGCACTCAAAGGACCTGTCATGACATCGGCACCAATGTGAGCACAGTCTATAACGTGCATGGTGTGACGTACAGAAGCAGCTAAGATTTCTGTAGTAAATGAATAATTGTCATAAATATTTCTAATGTCTTCAATTAACTGAAGTCCATCTGTAGATACATCGTCTAAGCGACCTATAAATGGCGACACATACGTAGCGCCGGCTTTTGCTGCAAGCAATGCCTGACCCGTTGAAAAGACTAGGGTACAGTTTGTCTTGATGCCCTTGTCTGAAAAATATTTGATGGCTTTAATACCTTCTAATATCATGGGTATTTTAACCACAATTTGTGGATGAAGTGCCGCAAGGGCCTCTCCTTCTGAAATCATTCCCTCATAGTCAGTTGCGATAACCTCAGCAGAAACATCCCCTTCTACGATTTCACAAATGGCTTTATAATGGGCTATGATATTATCTTGTCCGGTAATTCCTTCTTTGGCCATCAAAGATGGATTGGTTGTAACTCCGTCTAATATACCAAGGGATTGTGCTTCTTTGATTTGATCTAAATTGGCAGTATCAATAAAAAATTTCATGTATTTAATTTAAATTATAAAAGGATGCTATAAGTTTTTCATAAGTGCGTTGTGGCAACAAAAACTTAATTAGTGGCGAAAGTACTTCTAAAAATGGACCTACGCTGTAATGTGGCTTTAATTTCTTTTTATTTAATAGTTTTTCAATTTTTATAGCCACACTAATCGGTGAAAGTCCCTTATTAACATGGCTGTCCATGTCTGCTAGCGAAGCCTTGTATTGCGTATAATACACGGAATCCTCGGAAAGGGGTGCATATATTCGGTTTTCAGCTATGGCTGTTTTAATGGAGCCCGGAGATAATACGGTACACTGTATGGGCGTGTGGCGCAATTCTAGGCGTAAGCTTTCGCTAATACGCATCAGTGCTGCTTTTGAAGCAGCATAAATGCTCCGAAAGGGCAAACCATTGTCCCCCGCCAGAGAAGCCACATTAATAATAATACCAGATTGTTGCTTGTGCATAAACGCTAATGTATGTTGCATAACACGTATAGGTCCGTTTAAATTTGTATTCATAAGGCTGTCAACCGCCTTAAGATCCATTTCTTCTAAAGGACCAGCCATACCCATACCGGCATTGTTAATCAGTACATCTATACGTGCATGTTGTGAAATTACAGCTTCAATACCATCTTTTACAGAAGTATTATTCAATACATCCATAGCTATTAAAGGAAAGGGATGGTTAGGATACTTATCGGGATTTCTACTGGTCCCAATAACCTGATATTGTAGTGAAGATAGGTAATGACCTACTGAAAGACCTATGCCTGAGGAAGCACCTGTAATAAGAACAACGCGTGAATTTTTCATAAAAAAAAGGCAGGCTACCTACAGCACACCGCTACGACCACTTACCCTTGCTGCGTTTCCGCCCTGGGGGATTCAGCAGGAGCTGGTTGTGTAGAACCTGCCCGGTGCAAATATACGGGCTTTGTGTATTTTATTAGAGACAATATTCATATTTTTAAACAATATATTTGATCAATGAAACTTCGCGTATTTACCTATCTGGCCTTTGTCCTACTTCTGTTTTCAGCTTGTTCATCCAAACAGTCGTTGCGTTATAAAATAACCACTACCTCTAGTGCTAAAAATCCAAGTATAGCGGATACTATCTTTTTATCAATAAAGCCTGCTGTTGAACAACAGTCTATTAGCTTTTATCATGATGATGAGGCACTTCAAGCACCCTACATAATTCCTTCAAAAACAGGGGAACAAACGGTAAAAGCAGTTATTGAAACAACCGATGGTAACAGCGAAATATTGAAAACCATTAGAGTGTTTGCGCCTAATAAGCCTAAAGTATTTGGGTATGAATTAATCCAAAGCTACCCACATGACATCAACGCATACACCCAAGGTTTGGAGTTTGTCAATGGTACTTTGTTCGAAAGCACAGGGCAATATGGCAATTCATCGCTGCGAAAAGTAAATTTTAAGACGGGAGAAGTCATTCAAAAACTACCTATTGACAAAGCTTACTTTGCAGAGGGCATCACCCATTATGAGGGTAAAATCATCCAATTAACTTGGAAAAAGAAAGTAGGTTTTGTTTACAATTCCGATGATTTAACTCTTGAAAAATCGTTTTCATATACCAAAAGTCCCGAGGGTTGGGGACTGTGCAGCGATGGCACTTTTTTATACAAAACCGATGGTAGTCAAAAGCTTTGGAAGCTTGACCCCAACACTTTCGAGGAGCTATCTAGCCAAGACATAGTTACACACAACACTTTTCTCTCTAAAGTAAACGAACTTGAATATGCTAATGGTAAGATTTATGCCAATACCTATCAGTTCAACAAAGATGTGGTCGTTATTTTTGACCCAAAAACAGGAATTGTTTCGGGTGTTGTTGATTTTTCAGGACTTAAAAAGCAAGTTACCCAACACAATCAATTGGACGTATTTAACGGAATTGCCTATCACCCAGAACGCAAGACTTTCTTTGTGACAGGAAAATACTGGGACAAACTATTTGAAGTAAAAATAATTGAAAAATAACGCCCATTCTTTTTTACGTAATGCGATCCTATTGCTGGGATTATTCCTTATAGTCTCTCTGTACAGTAGCTGCCGAAAAGACTTTGACTTTCGACCAGTACAGAACAGTGAGTTGCGCTTTAGTCGTGACACGGTTTATTTAGACACGGTTTTTACAAATATTAGCTCTGCTACCTACACATTGAAGGTTTACAACAAATCAGATGATCCGATTTCCATTCCTTCCATTTACCTAGAAAAAGGAACAGCATCTAATTTTAGACTAAATGTGGATGGCAGGAGCGGCAAATCATTCGATGCAGTGGAACTGTTACCAAAAGATAGTATGTATGTTTTTGTAGAAACGACAACTGATATTAAGCAGTTAACAAGTGCTAACACCCAGTTTTTATACGAAGATAAAATCCTCTTTTCAGACATTGGGGCAGTCACACTAATGACACTGGTACAAGATGCCGTTTTTTTATATCCTGAAAAGGACGATCAAGGCATAAAAGAAAGTATTCCGATTGGAATAGACGATGTTGGAAATACGGTAGGTCTCGAGGGATTTTATTTGGACGATGATGAATTGGTGTTTACTAATGAAAAACCTTATGTGGTTTACGGCTATATGGGGGTGCCTTCGGGTAAGACCGCAACTTTTGAAGCAGGAGCGCGTATTCATTTCCACAAGAATTCTGGAATTATTGTCGCCAAGGATGCCACCATGATAGTCGACGGCACTGTGAGCAACGATCCAGAAAAACTTGAGGGAGAGGTTGTTTTTGAAGGCGACAGGCTTGAGCCACTTTATGACTTTATTCCAGGTCAATGGGGCGCCATTTGGCTTACGGCTGGAAGCACACAACATCAATTTAATCATGCCACAATCAAAAATGCATCTGTAGGCATATTGATGGACTTTAATGACGAAACCAACGGCCCTACCCTAACATTAGAAAACACCCAAATTCACAACAGTGCTGCATTTAATCTTTGGGGGAAAACGGCACATATCTCGGCCGTAAACAGCGTTTTTGGAAATGCGGGGCAATCCTCATTTGCTGGAACTATAGGAGGCAAATACGATTTCAAGCATTGTACGTTTGCAAATTATTGGAACAAAGGTTTTAGATCCACTCCTGCTGTATTACTTAATGATTATATCCAACTAGCAGATGGAAGCAACTTTATAAAACCCCTTACTGAAGCCATATTCGAAAACTGTATTATTGAAGGAAATCAATTTGTTGAGTTCTATGTAGAGCAAGAAGGCAGCGATGCGATAAACTTCTATCTAAACCACACGGCCATACAGTTTGAAACGTCAAATACATCGATTGTCAACAATCCGTTTTTTGACTGGGAAAATAACACCTACTACAACCAAATTATCCGCAACGGAAACCCTGCTTTTGTATTAGCAGAAGATAACGATATGCGCATAAGTCAAGAAAGTGAATTTCTTGCCAAAGGAGATGCGTCTATCAGTATTCCACTAGATTTGGCAGGAGAAACACGAACATCACCACCCGATTTAGGTGCTTATCAACATGTGATTATAGAAGACTAAGCGTTGAAGAGTGGACGATGTGCCATCATCTTATGGACTTGCGCAGCAACCCCTTCAATTACTTTTTCGTTTTCAGGTTGTTGAATAACCTCATCAATAAGCGAAACGATTGGCTCCATATCCGAAGGGTTTAACCCTCGTGTTGTAATGGCAGCTGTACCGAAGCGTATTCCAGAAGTAACAAAGGGAGATTTGTCGTCAAACGGAACCATGTTCTTGTTGGCAGTAATTTCGGCCTTAACAAGTGCTTCTTCAGCCTGCTTTCCAGAAATGTTCTTATTGCGTAAATCTACCAACATCATATGATTGTCTGTGCCTCCTGAAATAAGGTGATATCCCTTATCTACAAAGGCTTTTGCCATGGCTTGAGCGTTTTCGCGCACACCTAACATATATTGTAGAAAGTCGTCCGTAAGTGCTTCACCAAAAGCAATGGCTTTAGCTCCAATAACATGCTCAAGTGGTCCGCCTTGATTACCAGGAAAGACAGCCATATCCAACAATGAAGACATCATGCGCAAGTTCCCATTTTTAAATGTTAACCCAAATGGATTTTCAAAGTCCTGCCCCATCATCATCAAGCCACCACGAGGACCACGAAGGGTTTTGTGGGTGGTAGTAGTAACAATATGACAGTGCGGTAAGGGATCGTTTAAGATGCCTTTGGCTATCAACCCAGAAGGGTGTGAAATATCGGCCAAAAGAAAGGCACCAACACTATCGGCAATTGCTCTGAAGCGCTTAAAATCAATATCCCGAGAATATGCAGATGCACCTGCAATAATCATATTGGGTTTTTCTCTTGCTGCAATTTCTTCAATTACGTCATAATCCAAGCGTCCTGTTTCCTTATCTACACCATAAAAGACAGCGTTGTATAGGCGCCCTGAAAAGTTTACGGGTGAGCCGTGTGTAAGGTGACCTCCGTGAGACAAATCAAAGCCCATGATTTTGTCACCAGGCTTAATAAAGGCGTGATAAACAGCAGTATTGGCCTGCGAGCCAGAGTGGGGCTGCACATTGGCATAGGCAGCACCAAACAAAGCTTTTGCTCTATCAATAGCAATGGTTTCTATTTCATCAACCACTTCACAACCGCCGTAGTAACGATTTC
>JBDQNA010000071.1:0-6460 GCA_040261965.1 Flavobacteriaceae bacterium | reverse complement strand
GCCAAGAATTATAAAATTCAAAATAGGGTAATGCTGTCTAGATACAGAGGTAGAACAACATGTGGATCCTGTCAAGGAAAAAGGTTGAATGAGAAAGCTTCATATGTTCGTGTTGACAAACACACCATGAGTGATTTGGTTGATATGCCCATTGCCCTACTTGCAAAGGAGATAGCAACCCTAAAATTAACCAAACACCAACAACATATTTCGAGAAGATTATTGGTTGAAATAAAGGATCGGCTTGAGTTTTTACAACAAGTAGGACTCGGCTATCTAACCTTAAATCGTCGTGCCAGTACCTTGTCGGGAGGAGAATCCCAACGCATAAACCTAGCCACTTCATTGGGGAGTAGTTTGGTTGGTTCGCTGTATATACTTGATGAGCCAAGTATCGGGTTACATCCAAAAGATACCAAAAGACTCATTGAAGTTCTGCATGGACTTCGTGATTTGGGGAATACCGTAATTGTTGTGGAACATGACGAAGATATCATGCGAGCATCTGATGAAATTATCGATTTAGGTCCCGATGCGGGGGTTTTTGGTGGAGAGGTGGTTGCACAAGGCTCCTTCAACGAATTGTTAAAGGCAGAAACTTGGACAGGGAAATACCTATCCAATCGTGCACAAATTGAAATTCCTAAAAAAAGAATTACACCCAAAAAATTCTTACACATAAAGGGAGCGCGTGAACACAACTTAAAAAATATAAACGTTTCCTTTCCGCTCCAAATGCTCACCGTTATCACGGGGGTTTCGGGTAGCGGAAAAAGCACCCTGATCAAAGACATAATGCTACCAGCGGTTAGAAAAGTCAAAGATATTTATGGCGATAAGCTGGGTGAGTTTAGCAGCTTAGATGGTGACCTGGATGCCTTTCAAGAAATTCAATACATAAGCCAAAAGCCTATAGGATTGTCCTCACGCTCCAATCCAGTGACTTATATAAAGGCATACGATGAAATTAGAAAATTATTTGCAAGCCAAGCCCTTTCAAAGCAAAGGGGCTACCAAACCAAACACTATTCCTTTAACGTTGATGGTGGCCGCTGCCCCAATTGTAAAGGAGAGGGAACGGTAAAGATTGAAATGCAGTTTATGGCTGATGTTGATCTTATTTGTGATGACTGTGCTGGAAAACGTTTTCAAAAGGAACTACTTGAAGTTAATTTTGAAGGTAAAAATATTTACGACGTATTGACCATGAGTATAGATGAGGCCATAGCTTTCTTTGAACAGCACAACCAAAATAAAATAAGTGATCGTCTTCAACCGCTTCAAGACGTGGGAATGGGTTATGTGTCTTTAGGTCAATCCTCCTCAACCCTTTCAGGTGGAGAAGCACAGCGCATCAAACTCGCTACTTTTCTATTAAAAGGAGCACAAAAAACAAAAACCCTTTTCCTTTTCGATGAACCCACAACTGGACTTCATATGCATGACATTAAAAAGCTTGTTGGTTCGTTTCGTGCACTTATTGAACGCGGTCATTCCTTAATTGTGATTGAACATAACGTAAGCCTTATTGAACAAGCAGATCATATTATTGATTTGGGTCCCAAAGGGGGTATGCATGGAGGGCATTTGTTGGCAACTGGAACGCCAGAAAAAATAAACGCCAATAAAAAATCAAGCTTGTATAAGCTTTTATTTAGCGATTAGACCATTTTGCTGCCCAGCCATTAACCGTATCAGAAAGCCTCAGTCCTGCAACCAATACGCCATATACAAGCGTAATCAAAGTAGACTTAAGTGTAATTGAAGCCAACGGATGTATGTTTAACTGTAGCGTGCTACTAGCCGCAAACAACAATCCGATAACAACAAATGCCTTTAAGGTGTTTAGCCCATAAGGGTGCGCGCCGAAATAGCGATGAACAAATGCAATCCGCACATAGGTAAAAACCACCAACACCACTAGTGTTGACAGTGCTGCACCATTAATGCCATAGATCGGTATACTCAAGCGATTTCCAATGTATACAAAGACGGCCATACATATGGTAAGTATAAGGGATATGCGGTACTGCTTCGAATTGAGAAGCATGGTGTTTGAAGCGCCCGAACTCATCACGATAAGTTTAGCAAACGAAATCATCAACACCACCAGTGCGGCAGTTTCATAGCCCTCTACTTGTATTAAGTCAAATAAGGCATTGATGCTGCCGTTTACCAGCAAGAAGAACCACCCGCCCAACAACAATAGATTGATAGAACTATCTTTGTATAATTTAATCAAATCAGCGTTATTTTGGTTATTAATCGCCTTTGCAATCAAAGGGTTTAGAATTTGAAACAAGGCACGCCCGGGAACTTCAATAAGAGTAGCGGTAAAAATCCCTACAGAATAAAAGGCCGTTTGAGCAATTGCTTTGTACTGTGGAAGCATAAACTTATCAATATCGATTATTAAGCTTCCAGCGGAAGCAGCCAAGACCAAATAAAACGAGTAGCGCAAGAGCTCGGAAACATTCTTTGGCGCCTTAAAAGATATGGCAGGTGGTTGTATTCGGAAAGCAATGAACATCATCATGAGCATACGCAAGTAATACAAGGCGACCAATAAAACAAAAAACTGATTTAAATTGATTGCTTCAAGTTCGTAAGCAAGCAACAAGACAAAAATTATAAGGCGCGGATAAATCTCTTTAAAAATATTTCCGGTCACGGATTTAAAATGCACGCGTGCCCAGGAATAGAAAATTTCAAAGTAAGCTGTAGCAAAAGCCACTGCGAAAATAACCCATGTATAATGAGCAATAATGGGGTTTTTAACAGAAAGCAATGTCGCAATTGTGTTGTGAAAGTATATGGCCAAAAAACCAAAGGGAAGTACTACCAGCAATGGAACAATTACAATAAAGGAAAGAAAGTTTTGGCGTTCGTGCTTAGCATAGCCACTGTGAAATTTAATAACGGTTTGTGCCACACCAAATCCAATAAGCGGCATTAGTAAATTGGAAGAGGACAACAAGAAAACAACTAATCCCTGATTGGAAGCGCCAAAAAAATGCGGATACAGTATAAGCGTATTCACCGCACCTATGCAAAAAGCAAACATGATGCTTAGCAAATTTTTTGACGATTGAGAGGTGATCATATTCATGTCAACAAACGGATTAAGTCGAGGTATTCTTGTGCAATTACATTTCGTTCGTAAGACGCAATACTCTTTGGAGGTTGTGGTAAATCGTTGTTTACAAACCAATCGATTAAGGTTTTTTCGATTAAAGCCTCTTCATCAAATGAAACATAGACGCCCAATTGATGCTTTTCAAAAAGCGATTGCATATCGCTTGGTTTTGGTCCAATTCCCAAAACAGGACGCTGAGCTGCCATATATTCAAATAATTTCCCGTGAATAACATTAGCGGTCATCGGCATATTTATACCCAACAATAATAAGGATTTTGCATTTGTCAGTTGCGTATCGATAAGCTCTTTGGGTTGGTAATCCAAAAAACGCACATGTGAATCAATGCCGAGTGATTTGACTTCCGCTTTAATTGAAGTGGCCACTTTGCCATATACATCTAGAGAGAAGGCATTACAGAAGTCGGCATTTGATTTGATTAGTGATGCGATAGCCTTCCACAAAACTGTTGGGTTTTGTTGTGTTTTCAAACTTCCTGCATATACCATCCCAGTAGTAGGCACAGATAAAATGGGTAGCTGCTGCTCATAGCCATTGGTCAGTACAGCAATTTTGTGATTATGAATTTCAAAGTCCTCTTTTAAAGATGGAGCAGTTACTACAACGTGATCTGCCCTTTGCAATACTTTTTGTTCTAATTGCTTGTGCTTTTGCTTTGTCCTCTTGTTTAGAGGCAGGCTTTGGTTTTGAAAAAATCCTGTCCATGGATCCCTGAAATCTGCAATCCATGAAACACCTGTTTGTTGTTTGGCCTGTAAGCCTATTAAATGTAACGAATGTGGTGGCCCAGAAGTAATGATCAAATCATAAGGCTTATGCTTGTGATGTTTCAAAAAGATTTGTGTTGCAGCTTTTGCCCAATATACCCTTGCATCTGGAATAAAAAAGTTGGCACGTACCCACAACATAAAACGTTTTAGTATCCCCGACTTTTCCCCTAGGTCCTCCCCTATGGGTTTGTTGGAGTGTTGTAGTGGCTCCCAACCCGCAACCTTTATTTCTGTAATTCCTGAGTGAACTTTTTGCCCTAATGTATTATCGACTTGGGCAATTCGAGGATTATCGGGTACAAAAACGCTTATATCCAACCCCTGGGCAGCTAAGTAGTTTGACAAAAATAACCAACGCTGCACACCTGAACCACCAGATGGAGGCCAGTAATAAATCATGATAGCAATACGTTTGATATCAGCCAAGTTTGCCCTCTTTTTGTTGACGCATAAGCATTCCAATCATAAGCAAGAACAATACCCAGCCAGTAGCCATTAGCAAGGTGCCATTTCGTACGACAGTTGGTTTAAATGAAAATACAATCTCATGTTTTCCAGCAGGGACTACAACTCCTCGGAGCATATAATTAACCTTGTGAACGTCTTGTGGCGTCCCATCTATTTCCAAGGACCAACCACTGGGATAGTACATGTCTGAGAACACTGCTAAGCGCTCATGTGTTGTGGAAACAGTGTATCGCAATATATTATTGCGCTTTTCAACCAATGCAATGGTATCCGTTTCAATTGGAACATAAACGACAGGATTTATCGTCTGAGATAAGGCTTGAATTTTAGGATTTATTTTATTCAGTTTTAAGATGGCTTCATTGGCCGATGCTACTTGAATAACTTCATCAACAAACCATACTGTCCCAAGTGCTGATGGGCGTTTTTTTACACCGTTAGCATATTGGTCATCAATAATATATTTTACATTCAGCATATCAAGTACCACACTATCTTGTTGTTGTAGGTAGAAATCATAAATATCTTGTAGTAAAGCGGGTTTGGCGCCATGATAGCCTCCTAAACTGTTGTGAAAATAGGCAGCTCTTGAAGATGAAAAACCAAGCCTAGGTTCAAAAACACGATAGGTTGATTTATCTTTTAGAATGGATTTGTCGTGAACCGTTTTGTTAAAAGGATAGTCGTATTGGTATTTTCCTTTAAACTGTTCTGTATTGAAAAAAAGCCTGTTATACTGCCACAGGTCGGCCAGACTTATTAGGGCGATAACAACGGCAAATAAAGGCCTAGAAAGCCACTTGCGCCAAAAGGCAAGTAACGCCAATACGATTAGAATAAGGTAGGTAATGATATGCCATACATCGTCCCAAACAAATAGCTTTCTTGAAGCCTGAAGCGGCTCGAGTAAAACGCTTGGCAAATCAGACATTCCCTCCGAAGTTGAGGTAAATGAAAAGAAACCATTTGCCCCTCCTATTAAAAACAAGATTATTGTAATGAACACAACAACAACGCCATATACCTTGACAAGCTTTTTCCTGCTAAAACCCATTCCTTGAGTCAGATATTGCAAACCCAACATGGCCGCATAGGGCACACTAAGCATGATCATAATTTGCGCGGAACTAACAGCTCTAAACTTGCTATATAAAGGCAAGTTGTCAATAAAAAATTGAGTTGCTTCGGGCGTGTTTTTACCCCAAGAAAAAAACAAGGAAACGGTAATTATTGATAGCAATACCAAGCGTGTATATCTGTTGGTAGCCACCAATCCCAAAAAAGCAAAAAACACCACCACCACACCTAAGTATACAGGGGCAGCCACAAAAGGCTGATCGCCCCAATACGGTCTAAATTGGCGGAGCAAACCAATTGCTGCATCATAATTAAGACTCCCTGCGTCCAATTTGGCTTTGATAAACTGCGTAAAAGGACTGTCATCGGCAAAGCCTTCCCCTGAACTTCCACCCATAATGTTAGGGGAAATAAAGGTCATGGATTCTAAAATACCATAACTGTACGAAGTGATATAGTCAAACGAAAGGCCATCTGAAGCTACTTTATCCGTTCCGTCTGGATTAAGGGTTAATTCACTTGCGCCTCGTGTACTGAATTTGGTATAATCTAAGGTTGCGAGCACGCTTTGAGCGTTTAAAACAAGTGCTAGCATTCCAGCTATAAGGAGTGTTGCAACAGGTTTAAGTATATTTGAGATACCGCGCTTATACCCGGTATGAATACTCCACATCAGGGTAGTGATAAACGTCATGACCAAGGTGTAATAGGTCATTTGCAAGTGATTGGCATGGAGTTGCAACGCCAGTCCAAGGGTAAGCCAAAGTACCCCCCACTTTTTACGATCAATCAGCACTTGAAATAGCCCTAAAAAAACTAGGGGTGCATAGGCCAAGGTCATGGCTTTTGTGTTGTGTCCAACCATCAAAATGATGATGTAATATGACGAAAAACCGTAGGCAAGTGCGCCTGCAACAGAAACAGGGATAGAAAAGCGCCTACTTTGTGCAAAGAGATAGAAAAAAAACAAATACAAAAACAGCATGTC
>JBDQNA010000015.1:0-13603 GCA_040261965.1 Flavobacteriaceae bacterium | reverse complement strand
GCTTTTGGAACAACAACCCAAAAGCACTAAAACAGATATTGCTGGCGCATTGGAGTTTATGAGCCGCATTCTAAAAAAACGAGCCATTGTATTTGTACTTTCTGATTTTTTAGATACCGAGTATTCAAAATCGGTGCAGTTGGCTGCCAGAAAGCACGATCTCACAGGAGTTCGCCTGTATGATCCCATTGAAGCCAAACTTCCAAAAGCAGGACTATTGCTTGTCCGTGACGCGGAAACAGCTGCACATAAATGGGTGAATAGCTCATCAAAAGCGGTACGTACTGCCTATGCGCTTTCACATCGAAAAACCGCAGATTATTTTAGCACACAATTTACACGATATGGCGCAGGGGCACTTTCATGTGCTACCAACGAAAGCTATGTCAAAAAATTATTAACCTACTTCAAAAGCCGTGGATAGAGGAATACGCTTTTTGCTTTTGTTCGTGTCGTTTTGGAGTATGGCCCAAACGCAAGTAAGGCTTACGGCCGATACGCTTGAGGTGCGCTTGGCTGAGCGAATAAACCTCGACATAGTTGTTTCCACAGACAAAGAAGCAAGCATACAATTTCCGCCTCTCAAGGCATTTGCTCCTTTTGAGGTTATTGACAGTACCGCTGTTGACACTACAGTTGTAGCAAATACAGTTAGGTATACCAAGACCTATGCGGTTATTCAGTTTGATTCTGGGCAGTTTACCCTACCTCAGCAAATTGTGGTTGTTGATGGTGAAGTATTTTCAACAGACTCCCTTTTGGTAAGGGTTAACGATGTGGTAGTAGACACCTTGGAACAACCTCTTTATCCCATTAAGACCATTTTGCCTATAGCCAAAAACACTGCGGGTTGGTGGAAACCCTACAGCTATGGTTTTTTGATTTTGATCGCCCTTGTGCTACTCTATTTTCTTGTTATAAAAACCCAAAAACGCATACGCGCTAAGCGCGAAAAAATGCCTCCCTTTGAGCGGGCCCTACAAGCCTTGCAAGCCTTAGAATCCAAACAGCTAGACAAGCAAGAAGCCTATAAAGATTACTATTCTGAAATGACCGACATTGTCCGGAATTATTTAGAGGATGAGACCAATATAGATGCCTTAGAAAGTACTTCTGAAGAACTTTTGATAAAGCTGGAATTATTGCGAGACTCGGGTAATCTCGAACTGACAAATACAACAATTGATCAACTAAAAGAAGTATTGTCAACAGCCGACTTGGTTAAGTTTGCACGCGCCCTTCCAGAAGAGTATTTGGCACGATTAGACCGTGAAAAAATCGAATTGGTTGTCAAGGACACTAAAGCGGCGTTGCCCGAACCAACTGAAGAAGAACGTTTGCAAAATGAGGCATATGCACGCATGCGTCGTAAGCAACAACAACTACAGCGAATTAAAATAGCAGGCATTTCATTATTGGGAGTTTTAACTATAGCTGCAGGGGTTTTGATTTACCATTATGGCGCCGTCCAAGCCAAGGACCGCGTGTTTGGACATCCAACACTAAAATGGTTGCAACAAGAATGGGTTTCAAGTACCTATGGGATCTCAGCTATGGTGCTAAAATCTCCCGATGTCCTAAGCAGGAAGACTACCCAAAACCGTCTTAATCAACAGTTTGTATTGGGTTCTTTAGAAGATGCATTTATGATAGTGTTACACATGGAGCACTCCACAGCAGAAGAAGAACAGACCATTGACTTACAACTGAAAGTGGATAAGGTGATAGGCACATTTGACAGCATGGGGGCGACCAATATTTTTCAAAAACAGAACGATTATAAAACAACTTCAGGAATTGAGGGGATTGTAGCTTCAGGCTCTTTTGATTGGACCAAAGCGAATAAAGACACACAGCGGAAAACCTATGAGGTTTATCACTTTACCGAAAACAAAGGCTTTCAGCAGCTTCAGTTGGTTTACGACCGAAACGATCGCTATGCCAAAGAACTGATCACCCGAATGCTAAACAGTATTGAATTTAAAATGGAAAAACCATGATGGATTATACGTTTGCTTATCCTGATTTTTTCTGGGGCCTGTTGTTGATTCCCATACTGTTGGTATGGCATGTTTTTTCGCGGAAAAGACAAGTAGCACATTTGCTCACTTCTAGCCTTGATGCTTTTTCTAAGTTGGGCGGTTTAGCCAAATGGCGCCCCGTATTGTTGGCGTTGCGTTTGTTGGCCATTGCCCTAATAATAACCGCATTGGCACGCCCCCAAACACAAGACGTCAGTACCCAAACCAAAACAAACAAAGGGATTGATATTGTTATTGCTATAGACGTTTCTTCCAGTATGTTGGCACGAGACCTAAAGCCCAATCGATTAGCAGCCCTTAAAAAGGTGGCAGCAGACTTTATTGCCAAAAGAGAAACAGACCGTATTGGTCTGGTGGTTTATGCGGGTGAAAGCTATACCAAAACACCTATTACTTCAGATAAGGCCTTGGTAATTGACGTACTCAATAAGGTCAGCTATGATGGTGTGATTAATGACGGAACGGCTATTGGTATGGGATTAGCAACAGCAGTAAATCGATTACGTGATAGTAAAGCCAAGAGCAAGGTGATCATTTTGCTTACAGACGGAGTAAACAATACCGGTTTTGTTGACCCCAAGACAGCTGCGGGTCTTGCAAGCACTTATGGTATTAAAACCTATACCATAGGACTGGGCAGTAACGGTAGTGCTCCTGCTCCTGTTGCCCTTCGCCAAGACGGCACTTTTGTGTATCAACTGCGAAAGGTTGAAATTGATGAAGAATTACTGAAATCTATTGCTGCAGAAACAGGAGGCAGTTATTACCGTGCAACAGACAATAAAAAATTAGCGGCTATTTACAAAGAGATAGATAAGTTAGAACGTACAGATATCGAAGAAATTCGTTACACCAAGTATCACGAAAAATTTAGGTGGTTTGTTTTTGCCGCAATGGGGGCATTATTTTTGGAATGGCTTTTGCGCCTTACGCTTTTTAAATCAGCACTGGCATGATACAATACGAACAGACACAGTATTTTTATTTGCTACTGCTCATACCGCTGATGGTATTGGGCTATGTGCTTTTTAGCCTATGGAAAAAGCGGGTTTTGCAATCCTTAGCTTCTACAAAAATGATGGATCATATCGCGCCAGAACGCTCTTCATTCAAAGGCTGGCTAAAGCAAATTTTGTTTTGGTTGGGCTGGGCATTTATATGTTTGGGATTGGTTAATCCACAAATTGGTACTGAGCTTGAAACCGTTAAAAGAGAAGGCGTAGATTTGGTATTTGCTATTGATGTGTCCAAGAGTATGCTGGCAGAAGACATTGCACCAAACAGATTGGAAAAGACAAAGCGCCTTGCAGGCGAGCTGATCAATCAATTGGTGAGCGACCGCGTAGGCATTATTGCATATGCCTCATCGGCCATTCCACATTTGCCCATTACAACAGACTATGCTGCAGCCCGATTGTTCTTGTCTTCATTAGACACCAATATGATTTCGTCTCAAGGAACGGCCATTTCGGCTGCCATGCGCTTGGCAGAAACCTATTTTGACGATGAGAATCAAACCAATCGGGTAGTATGTATCATTTCTGACGGAGAAGATCATGGCGATGACGCCTTAGCAGCAGCATCACGCGCTTCCCAACTGGGAATTACCTTTTTTACGGTGGTTGTAGGGACTGAAAAAGGAACGGTTATTCCCATAACTAAAGGGAATTCCACTTCATATAAGAAAGATGATAAGGGAGAGGTGGTTATCACAAAAAGCGACTTTGAGCAGATGGAGTCCATAGCAAAAGCAACCGATGGTTTGTTTTTGGAGGGCAGCAACACCGAGGAGGTGGTAACATCCATTATAGATCGCCTAAAGGAAATGGATAAACAAGAGTTTGAAGCCAAACAATTTGCTAAATTTAAGGATCAATTTCAATGGTTTTTAGGAATTGGTTTGATGTTGATTGTCCTTGACTTATTCTTATTCTATCGCAAAACCCAGTGGGTTAAAAAACTAAATTTGTTCCAAGATGCTTAGGCTATTGTTCACCATAATGCTGTTCCCATTAGTTGTCCTAGGGCAAGAACCTCCCCTTGTTCAAAAAGCAGATAATTATATATATGATGGCAATCAAGCGTTTGATGCATCAAATAATGTGGAGGCAGAAAAGAATTATCGAAGGGCTACTGCAACAGGCCTTAAAAAAGACATTGCACAGTACAATATGGGAACCACCCTGCAACAAGATAATTATGTAGTGGAGGCCCTATCCGTTTATGCTGATGCTGTTGAGATCACCAAAGAGCGACCTAGCAAACACCGCAACTTTCACAACATAGGCAATGCGCTGATGCAACTCAAAGATTATAAAGGCGCTGTGGAGGCCTATAAAAATGCCTTACGCAATAACCCCAACGATGACGAGACACGTTATAATTATGCCTTAGCAAAAAAAATGCTGGAAGAACAGGAAAACAAAGACGACCAGGACAATAAGGACGATCAAGACAACCAGGACAATAAGGATGATCAAAACAACCAAGACAATAAGGACAACAAAGAGCAAGACCAAGACGAGAAAGGGGATAAGGACAAAGATCAAGAAGGAGATAATGAACAGGATAAAAAAGAGGATTCTGAGGATAAGGGGGAAAATGAAAAAGACAATAAAAAGGATGACCCAAAAGATCAAGATGGTGACAAGGAAAAAGACCAACAGCAACCCCAAAGCAATCCTACACAATTATCACCCCAACAGGTTAAGAATCTGCTCGAGGCCATGAGTAACGAGGAGAAAAAAGTACAAGATAAAGTCAATGCACAGAAGGTTAAGCCTGCGGGTGTAAAAAGTAAAAAAGATTGGTAATGAGACAGCTGTTTATTTGTTGTTTTGTAGCTATGGTGTTTTCGCCTGTTGCTTTTGCTCAGGTAGATTTTAAAGCTCAAATAAGCAAGAGTGAACTTGGGATTAATGAGCGACTACGCATAGAGTTTATCATGAACAAGGAGGGCGATAATTTTAATCCCCCTTCTTTTGATGGATTTCGTATTGCGGCAGGCCCTAGTCAGTCGGTGAGCAATATTTACGTTAACGGCAAGAGCTCTTTTTCTAAAACCTACACATATTTACTAATCCCCCTCAAAAAGGGAAAAATAACCATTGGGCCTGCTACCATTGAAATAGATGGGACCATCTATAAAACCATCCCTGTTGACATTCTGGTTAAAGATGCTGTTGAGCTACCCAAAAACCCAAATGACCCGAATTATATAGCTTCTGAAAGCCTTCATTTGGTTGCTGCGCTATCCAAAAGTAAGGTGTATATCAACGAACCGATAACGGTAATTTACAAACTATACTTTGACAGTAAAGTGAGGCCATCTGACGTTAATCCGATTGATATGCCCGAATACAACGACTTTTGGTCGCAAGACATTCCTTCTAGACGGACCATTGAGCGAGAAATGTTCAAGGGCAAGCTATATAATTATGTGGCTTGGCAACAAACGGTCCTCTATCCGCAACGTGCAGGCAAACTGCCCATAGCACCGCTTTCATTGGATGTGCAATTAGATGTTCCTACAAACCGCAGAGACTTTTTTGGGAACCAAGTTTACACTCAAGTTTCGCGTACCATTACAGCCGGCAAACGCACCCTAACAGTATTGCCATTTCCTGAAGCTGGCAAGCCGACCAATTTTAATGGTGCTGTTGGCGATTTTAGTTTTGAGGTAAAAGCTTCTAAAGATGCACTTAATGCTTCAGAGTCCCTTCAAGCAACAGTAGAGGTGAAGGGCAAAGGGAACCTAAAGTTGTTTTCACTTCCAGAAATGGCAACCCCAAGCGCACTTGAGCGCTATGATCCCGAATACAGCGAACAAGTCAATACAACACTTTCGGGCATGCGCGGTTCCATAAAGAACACGTATACATTGGTTCCACAGTTTCAAGGGAAATACCCTATTCCTCCCATTGTATTCAGCTATTTTGATCCCAAAGCAAAAACATATAAGACGCTTGAATCAGCCGAGTTGATTATTGATGTTCTTGAGGGCCCAAAGGCAGCAACGCCTGTGGTCAACGCACCAAACGCAGGTACAGTAGCTGTCCCAAATGTTGCGGGTTCTTTTCAGTTCATTGCTCAGGAAACGTCCTTCAAGCCCATTCAACATCCGCCCTTCTTTGGCAGTACATTGTTTTTTGCGTTGTTGATGCTTCCTGTCATACTACTTCTGTTGTATTTTATAGTACGCAGTCAAACGCCCGACGCCACTGCAATTGCAAGACGGCATAAGGCACGCTTGGTGAAAAAGTTTTTGGGCAAGGCCAAGAAAAATATGTCTGAAGCATCTGCTTTTTATGTTTCGCTTGAAGCCGCCCTTCACAATTATTTAAAGGCCAGACTACAGATTCAAACGGCCGATTTTAGTAAAGAAAAAATGCAAACACTGCTTTCCGATAAAGGCGTTAAAAGGGATACTGTAGTCTTGTTTATTCAAGTTTTGACTAATTGTGAACTTGCACGATATGCGCCCAGTTCTCGCAGTAGCATGGAGCAAGACTACGAAACAGCCGTAGCTGCAATAACCCAAATGGACAAACAATTTAAGCCATGAAAAACATCTTATTTCTCGTGTTTTTTTCTTGCCTGACTTGTTTTGGGCAAGATCCAGAAGATCTTTTCAGAGAAGGCAACATTGCCTACAATAAAGGGGCTTATGACCGTGCCATTGTCTATTATGACTCCGTTAGTTTTTTGGGCGTACATTCACCAGAATTGTACTTTAACCTAGGTAATGCGTACTACAAAAAAAACGCAATAGCTTCCAGCATATTGAACTATGAAAAAGCCCTGTTGTTAGATGCAGGCAACGAACAATTGATCAATAACTTGGTGTATGCACAAAACATGACACTCGACAGGTTTACGTCCTTACCCGAAAGTGAGTTAAAAAAGACAACTGACGAGCTGGTGTTTCTCACTTCTGTTCGTGGTTGGAGTATCGTGCTTATCCTTTCCTTTTGGGTAGCAGCACTTTTGTTCTTTTTGTTTATCAGATCAAACAGCAGCATCCGAAAAAGGGTGTTTTTCACAGGTTTTGTTAGCTCTCTATTGCTATCCACACTGACGGTGGTGATTATACTGCAGCAAAAACACACACTACGCAATACCAATCCCGCTATTGTTTTTGTACAATCGGAGTCCTTTCGCGCAGAGCCCAATATGCGATCAGAAGTATTGCTCACCATTCACGAGGGGGCGAAGGTTTTTATTTTGGAAAGTGTAGAGGATTGGATTAAAATCAGACTTCAAAATGGTTCCATAGGTTGGATTCCAAGAAGTAGTGTTCAGCGCATCAGCTTTGTTGAAGAATAGTGGGGATATTATCTATTGGATTTTCTTCTATATTGATTTTTTCAAACAAATAAGCACCCAACTCTTCTAAGGGCTGGAAGACAAAAGAGCTTTCTTTTAGGCTTTCGGGCAAAAAACTAAAAAAAACATCTAATTGTCCAACAATCCAAACCAATACTCCACAAATAACCAACCATTTGCAAGCACCAAAAAGCGCACCAAGCAATCGGTTTAAAAACCCCAGCAGCACCACTTTTGCTAACTTTGTCAGTAGCTTTCCTATCCAAGCTACACCAATCATAATGCCAATAAAAGTTAGCGCAAAGGCCAATAATGGCAGGTAATCCCACTCAATATAGTTGGCCAATAATGATGCAGTAAAGCTAGAAAAGTGCAAGGCTCCAAATACCCCTAAGACTAGCGCCAACAGAGAGGAAATTTCTACAAAGAAGCCTCTATAAGCACCTCGGGCAAGGCCATATACAAGCAAACAAATAACAGCAAGGTCTATGTAGTTAAGTGCCATAACACAAATGTACGTATAGATTTCTTCGGTTTGGTGGTACTATGCGCTTAATGTGTATTTTTGTGCACATGATAGACAACATCAAGGCACATTTAAAAGACGTGGCTGCTTTCTCTGCTACAACTGCAGATGAGGTTGAACAGTTTCGTATTGCCTATTTGGGCAAGAAAGGACAGATCACTAAACTTTTTGCAGATTTCCGCCATGTTCCCAATGAAGAAAAAAAGGAGTACGGACAATTACTAAACCAACTTAAATCTGAGGCACTAGCTAAAGTTAAGGGCTTGCAAACGGAACTAAGTGGCTCCCACTCAAAAAGTTTTATTGACGACATCAGCCGTCCTGGCCAGCCGATTCCACTTGGCGCACGGCACCCCATCAGCATTGTAAGAGAACGTGTAATTGATGTGTTTAGCCGTATTGGATACGGTCTTTCTTCTGGACCCGAAGTGGAGGATGACTGGCACAACTTTACTGCCTTAAACTTGCCAGAGCATCATCCTGCTCGCGATATGCAAGACACCTTTTTTGTACAAACAGACCCCGACGTTATGTTACGCACACACACATCTTCAGTGCAAGTGCGACACATGGAGTCCAATCAACCACCAATACGAATTTTATCTCCTGGGCGCGTGTTTAGAAATGAAGCCATATCTGCACGTTCACACTGTGTGTTTCATCAGATAGAAGGACTTTATATAGACAAAGAAGTTTCCTTTGCTGATCTAAAACAAACACTGATGTATTTTACCAAAGCCATTTTTGGGACAGCAGAAATTCGGTTGAGACCTTCCTATTTTCCCTTTACAGAGCCAAGTGCCGAAGTCGACATTTACTGGGGTTTAGAAACCGAAGCAGATTATCGCATTACCAAAGGTACTGGATGGCTTGAAATTATGGGATGTGGTATGGTAGATCCTAATGTTTTGACAAATTGTGGCATTGATGCCGAGGAATATGCTGGTTTTGCTTTTGGAATGGGGCTGGAACGAATGGCAATGCTCTTATATCAAATTGAAGACATCAGAATGTTCTACGACAACGACCTGCGCTTCTTAAAGCAATTCACTCCCTTGAGCTAATCAAGTACCCTGCTTAATACGGTCATTTTTTTCTTGGCACTACCCTTTTCATAAAGGACTTGATAAACACATTGTAGTATTGGATATTCTCCATTGAAAGCAGTGCTCATCTCATAGGTTATCTTGGCGCCGTAATACCCCTCAGCAATCATGGTCATTTCTACAAGTGCTGCCTTGACGGTATAGCCTTTGCCAATCATGTTCCCCAACATACGGTTTCTACTAAAAACAGAATAAGCCGTGACGAGTAAATCGCCCAAGTAAGCGGACTTGTTGATGTCTCTTTTTTTATTGTCTACTCGTTTTATAAAACGCTTCATTTCACGCACCGAGTTGCTTATTAAAACACTTATAAAATTATCGCCATAACCAAGCCCGTGGGCAATACCTACGGCAATGGCATATACATTTTTGAGTGTGGCGGCATACTCTGCACCCATAACATCGTCAGATAAAGAAACTTGAATATAAGCACACGCCAGCTTTTTTTTCATTTGCTCGGCAATATGAGTATTGCCGCTTGCTACGGTTAGGTAAGATAGGCGCTCCAAGGCCACTTCCTCTGCATGACATGGTCCTGCAATCACCCCAAATAATGCTTCAGCTACATTAAATTTTTCAGCTAAATACGCTCCCACCAATACTTTTTGCTCAGGTACTATTCCTTTAACTGCAGAAAAAATCACTTTGTTTTCTAGCGAGGCGGTCAATGGGGACAATACATTATCTAAATAAAAAGAAGGCGTGGCAATGATCAACACATCGTATAGGAGCGTGATTTTATTTATGTCTGCATGCAAATCTAATCTTGACACATCGAATTCTACGCTGCTCAAATAATTAGGATTATGCCCTTCTTGCATTAAGTGCTCGTATATCATTTCGTTGCGGATATACCAACCAACGGATGTGTTGTTTTCACAGAGAATTTTGACAAGTGCAGTTGCCCAACTACCCCCTCCGATCACAGCGACTTTTGAAAAATCTGGCATTGATTAAGCTTTTGGTCTTAAAAATATTTTAACAAATAATTCACAACTGTGAGGAATTACTTGATTTAACTTGCAGGTGTAAACGTGAAGCAAGAAAAATATTGCTTACTAGTTTTTCATAGTTTAATATGGTTGGTTATTAGAAAGCACCTTGTCGGGTGCTTTCTTGTTTTATGGCCAGTTTTGCCAAGGAATTCTGCTTAACAACAGCAGTAATCCAATCCCGTAGAAAAGACCAATTCTAAAATACTTTTTCCTATCTCCAGCCGCCTTTTTGTGTAAGGACCAACCCATGGTGATAAGGACAATGGCCAAGATATTTGTAGTTGGGTGCTCTACCAAATACAGGCGCAAGGTGCTGTCTTTCATTACAGCCCCTATGCCATTTTCCCATGCTGAAAAATAAGTAGACATAAAATACGAAGCAATGCCGATTAATAGTTGAATATGAGAAAAAATTAGGGCAAATAGTGATAGGCGCAAGTCTTTGCTGCCAAAGCCCCGCTTGCCAATCAAGCCCCAAAAAGCGTTTAAAGTAGCTAGGACTAAGAAGATTAAGACCACATAGGCCAGTTTAGAGTGTAACGAAATAATGATATCCATAATAGTGTTGTTCCTACAAAAATACTGAATTCAAAGCGTTTGACACATTCATGAAACAGAAACGATTTCATCATCGCTTAATGACGGTTGTAGGGTTAGCTTAAGATAGACTTGGGCAAGGGTAATCACGTCTTTTTCACAGTAGTGTACAATGCGTGCTAAATTCTTTTCTTCGTAATATACGCGCGCTACATCAGAACCGTCCATATCGTCTTTTGGGGATGGGATATCGAAAAAGTACGCCAATAATTTTAATGAAGTATAATGTTTAAAGTCGCCAAATTTCCACAATTCTAATGTGTCAAGATGCGGCACTTCCCAAGGTTTTTTACCCATCAATTGTATTATGTAGGGCAATTCTAATTGATGCTTTAGCAACCGTCTGGCTATAAAAGGAAAATCAAATTCTTTCCCATTGTGGGCACAAAGCCTATGTTGTACAGTTGAAAAATGGCTGTCAAGCAACGTTTTAAATGCAACGAGCAATTGTTTTTCGTCACCAGAAAAACTGCGTATTCTAAACTGACGCCCCTCGTTTGAGGTGGTAACGTAGCCAACGGAAATACAGATGATTTTTCCAAATTCAGCCCAAATACCCGCATGGCTGTAGTAGTCTTCAGCGCTTAAGTCTGCTGCTTTTCGCTTGTAGGCGGTTTTAGCAGCATACAAATCTTGTGCTTCTTCGTCGAGCTGAGTAAAAGCTGTGGTTTTGGGAACAGTTTCTATATCAAGAAACAAAATGGCATCAAGGGCTTGTGGCTGTTTCATGGTTTAACATTGTAAAGGCTTCTTCCATATAGCCCAAATAATCGGCAGAGTGCCGAACACCTGGTAAATCGGGCAATTGCCTACGACCTAAACGTACCACAATCACGTCTTCATCTGGAAATACAATCACATATTGGCCATTGTGTCCACGCATGCTGTAATAGCGTTTCCCCTTATGTGAGCCTAACCACCAACCATAGCCATAATCTTGACCATTTTTAAATTGTGGGGAGGTGGATTTTTGTACATAGTCAGCACTTATCAATTGCGTACCGTTCCAAATACCACCGTTTTTGAACAATGCTGCAAAACGGGCAAAGTCCCGTGCGTTGGAATTAAAGCAACAATATGATTTTTCTACTCCATTTTTGGCAGAGTCAAGACGCCAGTTGGCATCAGCATGTGCCCCAAGGGGATTCCAAAAATAGCGCCTTACTAGATCAGAGATTGTCTCACCTGTAGCAGCCGTTAGTACCAAAGACAGTAACTGTGTGCTTCCGCTTTGATAGACAAAACGCTTCCCTGGAGCAGCTTCAATAGGAAGTGTTTTCATCACACCAACGATATCTTGAGTTATGTAGGTGCGGGGCGTGATGGTAAGTAAATTTTCATAATCCTCTTTCCATTTTAGACCAGAGGACATGGTGGCCAAATTCCCTACCGTTAATGAATCAGCATAGGGGCCTTTTAACCAAGGGAGAAAGTCTTTTGCTTTTTGGCCAAAGCTCTTCACGTCACCTTCTTCAATGGCTTTGGCTAGACTAGCCGACACGATTGTCTTGACCATAGAAAAAGAGTTGGTTTTACTGTCCTTTCCAAAGGTTTCGAAATATTGCTCGTGCCAAATCGAATCATTTTTGATGACAAGAAACGCAACGGTTTCATGGTCTTGGTGAAGTTTTTGAAGGTTGCTTGTAGCAGGAACGGAATTGTAATCGGCGTGCAGGGGCCATGCTTGGGGGTTGTCGCTTTTGGCAATCGGACGAGAATCGAAATACACGTAGTCTTCCAAGCCCGCGGAGGTTCTTCCAATCTCAACGACTTTAGCTCCTAATTCAATTAGATAGCCATAGCCTGAAATATAGAGGCCTGCTACTAATATCACCAAAACAACAAGAAGTCCTTTTAAAAATGAGGCAATTTTTTTCATCGATATTTTTTAGCAAATTACAAAAATTTATAGTTCTGTTTTTATAATAAAGAAATGGCACGCTCTGCGTGATAGGAAACAATGATGGAAGCTCCTGCGCGTTTAAAGGCAATGAGTTGTTCCATCATAACACTATCGTGATCAAGCAAGCCTTTTTCAGCTGCGGCCTTTAGCATGGCGTACTCACCACTTACTTGATAAACAGCAATCGGGACCTGAACTTCATTAGCCAAGTCGCGGACAATATCCAAATATGCCATACCTGGTTTTACCATTACAATATCTGCACCTTCTTCAATATCGCGAATGGTTTCAGTAATGGCTTCTTTGCGGTTTGCAAAATCTATTTGATAGGTTTTTTTGTCGCCAAAACCTGGCGCAGAGTCCAGCGCATCTCGGAAAGGACCATAAAAGGCAGAAGCGTATTTGGCGCTGTAGCTCATAATTGCGGTGTTTACATAGCCTGCTTTTTCAAGCGCTTGGCGTATGCTCAAAACTCGGCCGTCCATCATGTCGCTAGGCGCAAGCATATCGGCACCACATTCGGCGTGACTAAGCGCCATTTTCGATAAGACCGCTACTGTTGCATCGTTCAGAATTTTATCCTCTTTCACAATACCATCGTGTCCAAAGCTAGAAAAAGGATCAAGTGCAACATCAGTTGCGACAAGGAGTTCAGGAACCGCTTTTTTAATCGCACGAATGCTGCGCTGCATCAAGCCATCAGGGTTAATTGCAGCAGCACCTGTATTGTCTTTTTGGGCATCGTCAACCTTAACAAAAAGGAGTACCCCCTTTACCCCCAAATCATAAAGTCGTTTTGCCTCTACCGTGGCAAGGTCAAGGCTGAACCTATAATAGTCTGGCATAGACGGAATTTCTGTTTTGCTTTTTGAACCTTCCACAATGAACATGGGCACGATAAAATCGTTGGCTGAAAGGCTAGTTTCACGTACCAAGTCTCGCATGGCAGCGCTTGCGCGCAAGCGTCGATTTCTATAAAGAGGATACATCATAGTTTAGACCCAGTCTTTGGGCTTTTTTAGAACAGTTAATAATTTTGCTTCTTCCGAATCTTTTTCTAGCTTTGGACACGATGGTATTGTGAAAGAGGATAAAATTCTGAACGATGC
>JBDQNA010000035.1:0-9727 GCA_040261965.1 Flavobacteriaceae bacterium | reverse complement strand
TAGGGTTTTTTTAACTTTTGCTAAGAAAATATCACCTACGTGAAACTTATTATCTTCAATTTCTTTGTGAAACTCAACGAGCTTTCCGTCTTTAAGTAAGGCAAAATCAACTGCAGAGGATCGCGAACGAATAATTAGTTCCTTACTCACAATAAAGATTTCTAGATACACAGTCGATGTGAATCAATTGAACAATGTTATCGGGGGACTTTAACCAACGCGAACTACTTTGATATTATTCCATGTCAAAGAACTTAAAATGTTCAAAGATTAAAGAAGTTTACTTTTTCTTATGTCTGTTAGCACGACTTCTTTTTTTACGCTTGTGCGTGGCTACCTTGTGTCTTTTTCTCTTCTTACCACTTGGCATATGTTATAATCTAAATAATTAATAAAGTGTAGCCGTTACTTAACGACTACTTTAGTTTTAACCTCTTCTAAAAATTCCTTTGCAGGCTTAAATGAGGGTATATTGTGTGCTGGAATATCAATGGTAACATTTTTTGAAATATTACGTCCTTTTTTGGCTTTGCGCGTTTTAACCACAAAGCTTCCAAATCCGCGTAAATAAACGTTTTCACCAGATTCCAATGCACTTCTTACTTCTTTCATAAAGTGATTCACAATCTCTTGCGTATCACTCTTTTCAACTCCCAGTTTATCTGAAATGTTTGTTACAATTTCGGCTTTTGTCATCCTTAAATTCTTGTGTGGTTGTAAATTTTAGGTGAGCAAATATAAAAATTTAATTCAACGTTTATGCGATTTTAAACATCTAAACTCATTCTTTGCATGTATTTTTGAATCCATGAAACGTTTCAGTACTAAATTGTTAGCTTGGTATGCACTTCACAAGCGTGCTTTGCCTTGGCGACAAACTAAAGATCCTTATGTGGTTTGGCTTTCTGAAATCATCTTACAACAAACACGTGTTGCACAAGGATTACCCTATTTTGAGCGATTCTGGCATGACTTCCCTACCGTCCATGATCTGGCGCAAGCTAGCGAAGATGCGGTTCTTAAGCGCTGGCAAGGCCTCGGCTATTATAGCCGTGCTAGAAATCTACATAAGGCTGCAAAACGAGTAAGTGAACAATGTGAAGGTCATTTTCCTAGCTCTTATCAAGAACTCCTCAAGTTACCAGGCGTAGGGCCCTATACCGCAAGTGCTATTGCATCTATTTGTTTTGATGAAGTTTGTGCTGTTGTTGACGGTAATGTATACCGTGTATTGGCACGCCATTTCGATAATGACAGTCCCATAAATCAACCCAAAGGAGTTAAGGCTTTTCAAACCTTGGCGCAATCCCTTATCGACCCAAAATCACCAGGAGCTTATAATCAGGCTATTATGGAATTTGGCGCCCTGCATTGTACACCAAAAAAACCGAATTGTACAACTTGCCCATTGTCAGATAGTTGCTTGGCATTTGCTTGCAACCGTGTAGCTGAACGGCCTGTTAAAGTAAAAGCCAAACCTATCAAGAAGCGATATTTTCATTATTTAATTCCCATAGATCAAAATAATAACACCCTTTTAAGTAAACGCAACCAAAAAGACATCTGGCAAGGGCTATACGAATTCCCACTTATCGAAGCGCAAAACATGTTATCCGTTGATGCGCTTCAAGCACACGATGATGCACCTGAATGGGCCAAAGCGGCTCATTGGACCAAATTTCAAGAAGCAGCAGTGGTTCATAAACTTAGCCATCAAGCATTACACACCTATTTTTATATATTAGAAAACGTTGATGAAGCCCTGCCCATTTCTTGGTCTACTGTTCCTGATTATGCAGTTCCCCGTTTAATAGAACGTTTTTTGGACAAGTTCACCCGATAATGTACATTTGATCTAAAATCTATTATGAGCGGAACACTTAATAAAGCTATGTTGATTGGGCATTTGGGCGACAACGTCAAAGTAACCTATTTTGAAGGCGGAAACTGCATTGGCAGATTCCCCATAGCAACTAACGAAACCTACACAAGCAAACAAACAGGTGAGAAAGTCACCAATACCGAATGGCATAATGCTGTTGTACGCAACAAAGCAGCAGAAATTTGCGAAAAATATCTCAAAAAGGGAGACCGTGTTTATGTTGAAGGGCGTATAAAGACCCGAAAGTGGCAAGGTGATGATGGTAAAGATCGTTACTCAACAGAAATTCACGTTGATGACTTTACTTTTTTAACCCAACGCCCTAGCGATGGAAACACCCCGCAAACACAAGCTGCTCAACAACAGCCATCACAACCCACTCAACCCGCCCAGCCAACTCAGGCAAATCAACCTGCAAGTGACGATGACTTGCCATTCTAAATCCTAATAGTTGGATATTCCTTCGTTGGTTATTGAATTTGAAACACTGGAGACAGTAAAAGTGTTCCTATTGTTGTTGCTTTTACTGAGCTCTGCTCTGGTTTCAGGCTCAGAGGTGGCCTTTTTTTCTCTTTCGCCCTCCTATATCAAAGAAGCGGTAAATGCAACCACTAGACCTTTGCGTATACTTGCGCACTTGCGAAAAAATCCAAGACGCTTATTAGCCATTATTTTGTTATTGAATAACCTGATAAATATCGCTACCGTATTGCTTTTTGCGTCCATGACCTCCTTGTTTTTTGAAACCATTTCTCAGCCGGGCATACGCTTTTTGGCTGAGGTAGGATTAATAACTTCAGTGGTGTTATTATTTGGCGAAATACTACCAAAAATTTATGCAAATAAAAACCCCGAAGGATTTGCAAAACGGATGTCTGTACCCATCTATTTACTAGATAAATATGTGTTCTTTGCATTGACTTATCCCATGAGTTACCTTACCTTTATTCTACAAAAACGACTAGGTAAAACAAGCTCAAATATCTCTGTTGATCATTTGTCTCAAGCCCTTGAAATGACCGACGATTCTGAAACTACTAAAGACGAGCAAAAAATTTTAAAAGGAATTGTCACATTTGGCAATACCGACACCAAACAGGTTATGTGTCCGCGTATAGATGTTTTTGCGCTTGATGAAGAAACATCATTTACGCAAGTCGTAGCCCAGATTGTTAGTAAGGGATTCTCCCGTGTACCTGTTTATCGTGAAACCATAGATACAGTTATTGGGGTTTTATATGTAAAGGATTTGCTACCCCATTTTGATAAAACCAATTACGAATGGACACAATTGATGCGCGAACCTTATTTTGTACCGGAAAACAAAAAACTTGACGATTTGTTGCAAGAATTTCAAGTCAAGCGCATTCATCTTGCTGTTGTGGTTGATGAATACGGTGGTACTTCGGGCGTTATTTCTTTAGAAGATGTTATTGAGCAAATTGTAGGGGATATCACAGATGAATTTGACGAAACAGACATCAGTTATTCAAAACTTAACGACACTACTTTTGTTTTTGACGGCAAGACCTCTTTGCAAGATTTTTATGCAGTAACCAAGCTTTCCAATAATGATGATTTTGAACATAAGAAAGGGGAGTCTGAGACCGTTGCCGGATTTTTATTAGAACAATTGGGATCCTTTCCTAAAGTCAATACCGAATTTCGTTTCAAAAATATTGTTTTTACCATTGAGGCTGTTGATCGCAAACGTATTAAGCAAATAAAAGTACAGCTCACATGATGCGACTTTTCTTCTTTGCGTTTTTGTTTTTTGGATGTCAGCATCAGGCGCCTAAGCCCAATGCGGCCTTGGCTTTGGATTATCCAGAGGCAAAATACAATGATTTTGATCCTGATGCTTGCGCATATCGCTTTATGTACAATGACGTTTCGATGCCAGTGCAACTGTCTTCCTGTGGAACAACGCTAGACTATCCTTTGCTAAAGGCAAAAGTTTATGTCACCTATTTTGATTTACACAAGAGTTCTTTGGATACCCTTTTTATGGACTTTGAAAATCGGCTTAGGATTTTTGGCAAGGGTACACAACGCATCAATGAAAGCACTTACGAGGATCAAGAAAAAGAAGTTTTGGGTAGCTGCGTTACGTTGATTGGTGATTCACCATCGAACCTCCATTTTTTTGCTACAGATACCAAAAGACATTTCATATCCGGCTCATTGCTTTTTTCTGCCGCACCTAACTACGACTCCTTGGCACCAGCCATTGGTTACATTAGGAATGATGTGCAAAAAATGTTAGAAACCTTGCGTTGGCAATAGCTACGCTTTTTCTTTTTCTTTAGCGCAACAAGGTTTTTCACAAGTAGCTTTACAAGCCTTTTTGTCTTTTCCGTCTTTCTTACAACAGGCTTTGTCACAAGACTTATCGCAGGTTTTCTTTTTAGTGCAGCACGCTTTTTCACAATTGGGGTCACATTTTTTACCTTCGTAATCAAACGTAAAAGCAGGCATGGAGGTTGCTTCACTTACCTTGTAATCATCTCCAAGAGATTCTATAGTAGTCTTGATGTTTTCAAATGAGGTAGTGGCTGGGTCAAAAGAGATATAGGCTGTTTTAGCTTCAAAGTCAACCTTAGACATTGCAACTCCTTCCATGGCTGCGACTTTCTTTTCAATACGCGCAGCACATCCAACTTCACATGTCATGCCATCAACTTGGAAAGATATGTTTGAAAGATTTTCATTAGACATTTCCATCTTTGTCTCATCGGAATAGCTAACAGTTTTTTTTGCTGGGTTTTTAGAAGTACAACTGGCAAGTACTAGCATTAAAATATAAAAAATAGGGCGTTTCATAATATTAAGTTTTAACCAAATGTAGTAAAAAAAGCCATTTTTTCATCCTTTTTCCCCAGCTTTGCACGGCTATGATAAAAATCCCTGAAAATAAATGGTTGTACCTCTTTTTACTTTCGTTGATATGGGGAAGCTCGTACATCCTTATAAAGCGTGGGCTCGTTGGGCTTTCGCCCATAGAATTGGGAAGTGCACGCATTGTTATCAGCACTGTTTTCTTACTTATTTTAGGCTTTAAATCCTTGTCAGGGTTAAGCCGATATCATTGGAAATGGTTGATTATAACAGGTTTTTTAGGCACTTTTTTCCCTTCTTTCTTTTTTGCTTTTGCTCAGTTGCAAATTGACTCGTCTGTTGCGGCCATTTTGAATTCGTTAACACCAATATTTACTGTACTGGTGGGAATTACACTTTTTGCCACTCGTATGCTTGCGCGTCAGTATTTTGGAGTTCTACTCGGATTTATAGGTTCTTTAGGTTTGGTTTGGGGAGGAGCACAAATCAATCCCAATCAACCCACTGGCTACGTATTACTTATCATAAGCGCATCGATGTGCTATGCAATCAATATTCATTTTCTCAAACATAAGTTGTCAGCCGTATCTCCAATGGCCATGACATTAGGAAACTTTATTGCTATTTTACCACCAGCATTGATAATGCTAATCTTTTCAGATTTCTTTTCAATTCAAAAGCTGCAAAAACCTGAAGTTATTACAAGTTTGGGTTATGTGGCTACACTTGCATTTTTTGGTACGGCAATTGCCAAAGTGATGTTTAACCGATTTGTAAAAATGGCATCTACCGTTTTTGTGTCATCGGTAACATACACCCTGCCCATAGTTGCCCTCTTTTGGGGCACACTGGATGGAGAGCAAATAAGCGGATACCAGTTGTTATCCACTGTAATAATACTTGTGGGCGTTTCTTTAGCACACAGGAAAAACAAGTAGCTTATTTCTAGTTTGGATTAACAACAGCTTCTTCAAGAGTTAGAGAAATTTCCTGTCCTCCTAAAGTAAAGCTTTTTTCACTGGGCATTACCAAGCCTGATATTTCTTTATAGTTTGGATAATCTGTGCTGTTTGTTTGCATCTGACCGTTGAAATTTACCATTGTAGATTCTTTAATCTTTAAGCCTGTTTCTTTGCTGTAGTAGTTGGTATAACTAACCCCAACTCCAGGCACTTTAACTACATAGACTTCAGTGTCATTAACGTTTTCTATTCCTTCTAAAACAGCCTCACCGCTTGCAAGCAAGCCGATTTCTGGCACAACTCCTAAAGATTTTTTAAGATCGTCATGAATTAGCTTGGGTAAGTCCATTTTATTTGGCCCCTGCTTCATAAAGGCCCCTTCCTCGCCCACAACACTCGTCATCATGGCGTTTCCACCAACTGAAATGACTTGTTTTTGGCTGTTTGCGGAATAGGTTTCTTCAACTTTGATGTCCATTTGCATAAAAGTTCCCTTGTATTTCAATTTAATCTCGTTTAAATCCCTCAAATTATTGACACCTGTCTTATCGATATAATTAGCTAAAATACTTGCCGCCGTAACACCATCAGCAACAGCAATTTTTCTTGGGCGCTCAATAGACATACCATATTTGTCGTAATAGTTAACGGGAAGTCGCTTTCCGTTAAAATCCACCTTTTCAAGATTGTCAAGAACATCAACACCTTTACCTGTTACAACTACTCTTGCTTGGTCTACATTAAAGTATTTCTGTGCTACGTTTCTAACGTCTTCTGCAGTAACGGCATTAATTTTATCTAAATAAGTTTTATAAAAGTCCTGGTCAAGGTCTTCGGTTGCAATATCTAGTGCAAATTGTGCAATAGTCGAAGGTCTTTCTAAAGAACGAACAAAACTACCCACATACTTAGCCTTTGCCTTTTTTAATTCACTATCCGTAACCAAGTCAGTGCGTATGCGCTTCACTTCATTCAAGAGTTCAACGACAGCGCTATCTGTGACCTCGTTTCTTACGCTTGCAGATGCGCGAAAACGTGCTGCGGTGCGCTTGTTGTTTCCAATGCTTGAGTATGCACCATAGGTATATCCTTTGTCTTCGCGTAGATTTAGAAATAAACGCGCTTCACCTCCACCACCAAGTATGGAGTTTGCCATCAATACCGCAAAATATGCTGGATCTTTTTTGGCTAGGTTTACAGTACTTTGAACCACAACTTCTGATTGAACAGCATTAGGCATATTCACAAAATCTATTTGTGTGCTGTAAGCATTATTTACTTCAGGGATCGGACTTGAAGCAACAGGATTAGGCTTCCATTTTCCAAAATACTTTTTAACAAGTGGACGAACGGTTTCCATATCAATATCACCAACAATAACCAAATAAGCATTATTGGGTCTAAACCTGAAGTCGTAAAACCGCTGAATATCTGCTAACTTGATATTATTGATGGTGCCAGGTGTCGTGAATTCTCCGTAAGGGTGATTTCCCCCGTACGCCAATAATCTTTCAACACGTCTAGCTGCAGTGGTAACATCCTTTTCAGATGACTTTAATGCATCAATGATTAAGTCACGTTCTTTTGTAAATTCTTCCTCTGTAAAGTTAGGATTTATGGCTGCGTCGGCCATCATCTGTAAAGTTCTTTCAAAATAACGTGTCAAGGATTGGGCAAATGCACCAGACGAGCTGATGTTGATATTGGCCCCCATGAAATCTACTTCATCATAGAAATCATCCTTAGCTATTTTTTTAGAACCTTTTCCTAATAAGCTACCAGTTAGGTCGCTTAAACCCGCTTTAATTCCTTCTAAGATGGGTGGATTGTCCAAAGTTAAGCTTGCGCTTACTTGCGGGAGTTTTCTGTTTTCAACCAACATCACAGTTAGGCCATTTTTTAGTGTGTATTGTTGTGGCTCTTTAACTTGAATGGTTGGGGCTGGACCAGGAACGGGCTGTTTGCTTCGGTCAATTTGACCAACTGCAGAGAACGCCAGTAATAATGTAAATAATACGAGTAATTTTTTCATGACAATGGGTTTAGTTAGCGGCTTCTTCTTCTGGTAAGTATTCAAGTACCAAGCGTTGATTTGTATTCAAATATTTGTTGGCTACTTCTTTGATTTCTTCACGAGTAATGGAGCGGTATATGTCAATTTCGCTATTGATTAAATTAGTGTCTCCAAATAACATATAGTATCGGGCAAGTGAATTGGCAATTCCCTCAACGGAAGCATTTGAGCTTACAAATCCGTTTTCAAATTTGTTGAGTAGTTTTTGGTAATCACGCTCTGAAATAAGTTTCTCTTTTAGTATAGCGATTTCATCGTCCATTTCTGTTATCAGGTCTGTTAGCTTAAAGTCTCCTTGCGGCAATCCGAAAATCACATACATACCATAATCTTCTTGGGAAATGTTTATTGCTCCCGACTGGAGCGCCATTTTCTTTTCATCGACCAAACGTTTGTAGAGTTTGGAACTTGGGCCATCGCTCAAATATGTAGAAATCATGTCTAAAACACGTGATTCTCTACTTTTAAAAGAAGGCGTGCGATAGGCCGTAATAATGGCAGGAATTTGAATGTTGCTATCAAAAGCCTCCGCTTTTAAGGCTTCTTGAATTGGATCCTCCTTTATCGAAACTCTTTCAATGTCTTTTCCTCTAGGAATGGTTCCAAAATAGTTTTGAACCATTTCTTTGGTTTTATCCATGTCAATATCTCCAGCTACAACCAAAACGGCATTGTTGGGCACGTAGAATTTTTTATTGAATGCTAAAAATTCGTCAAGAGTTGCGGAATCTAGGTGTTCCATCTCGCCAATGGTGGTCCAGCGATAGGGATGTTTGGAAAACAGGTGCTTCTTTACGTTTTCTAAAAACTTGCCGTAAGGCTGATTGTCAACACGTAATCGTTTTTCTTCTTTTACCACTTCGTTTTGAGTATCAACACCATCTTGTTTGATAATGGGGTGTAGCATACGCTCAGATTCCATCCAGAGGCCAAGCTCTAGGTTGTTTGAAGGAAAGACTTCGTAATAATAGGTACGATCGTCTGTGGTATTGGCATTATTGGACCCCCCATTTTCGGTTACTATAGAGAACCATGCGCCGTTTTCAATATTTTTTGTGCCTTCAAAAAGCAGGTGCTCAAAAAAATGCGCAAACCCTGTGCGGTCAGGTTGTTCGTCTTTGGCGCCAACATGGTACATAACAGACGTAGTTACAACAGGGGCAGTGTTGTCTTGGTGCAGTATCACATGTAGGCCATTTGATAAATCGTATTCTTCAAAAGAAACGGATTGGGCACCTGCAAAGCCCATAACAAATAGTATAATTAAGGATAATAGATGTTTCATGATTGAAAAGATGTTAGCCAATAAATTTAGCTAATTAGATTAGATTATTCAACAAACAGTTAAAATTAATGATACCGCATAAAAATATTGCCTGATACAATACAAGATTGTATATTTGCCCCCGCTTTAATAAGAAGCGCATAAAACAAAAGATATGTTTGCAATCGTAGATATAGCAGGGCAGCAATTTAAAGTTGCAAAAGACCAAAAGGTATTTGTACACCGTTTGGACGCCAAAACAGGAGACAAGGTTTCTTTTGACCAAGTCTTTATGTTGGCTGACGGAGACAAGGTTACCGTAGGCGCCCCGGCTGTTGCCAATGCTTCAGTAGAAGCAAAAGTGGTTCGTCACCTTAAGGATGACAAAGTAATAGTATTCAAAAAGAAACGCCGTAAAGGGTACCGTGTTAAAAATGGTCACCGCCAATCGTTGACAGAAATTGTTATCGAGTCTGTTGGAGTTGGAAAAGCCAAGAAGGCTGCCCCAAAAGCTAAAGCGGAAGCACCAAAAGCCGAAGCACCAAAGGCTGCAAAAAAAGCTGCCCCTAAAGCAGCTGCTGATTTTTCTTCAAAAACAGTAGCTGAGTTAAAGGAGCTAGCCAAAGCAGCAGGCGTTGCGGGAATTTCATCTATGAAAAAAGCCGACCTGATTGCGGCACTTGAAGCAAAAAAATAAAAGATTAAGC
>JBDQNA010000158.1:0-2609 GCA_040261965.1 Flavobacteriaceae bacterium | reverse complement strand
CCTAAAAGCAGCGTCATAGGTCCATTTCAGTGAAACCCCTCTTTTTCGTGAGCTAAGGATGTAGTTGTTTTGTGTAAACGTAAGTTTTGCTCGTTTGAGCGCACGTTTGTCTAGCGGGCCTGCTGTTATGATGCGCTCAATCATTTCATAGTCAACAGCTGCACCCAGTAGCTTTTTTACTTGCCGAAAATCAAACTGTGCGTAACGCCTATTTATTTTTTCATAAAACTGAAGCTGCTTGGGCGTTATGAGAACACGTGCCAAGGGGACAATTACAGATCCGCTTACCCAAATTCCTTCGCCTTGCTTGAGCCTCAGCGTGACGCTAACTTTTTGTCGCTTTCCGTCTCGTTCAAGAGAGGCTTGCCCTCGCCATTGTAAACGTTCAAAGCGCAGTGCGTTCTCTTCAATTTGTTGTTGTACTGCTTTAGGACGCAAACGAGTATTAATGACGTCAGTCGTTGCCACGGGTGATAGGGACTTACATCCCATAAGCACCAGCAATACAATTCCAATAACGCCCCTTTTTTTCATTTGCTATTCCAATTCAGAATAATCACCAATACTCACTTGTTTTTGAGTTCCGCTGTAACGGACGTGATTTCCAATCATGGCTCCGTCTAAATGCGATTTTTCAATGTGACAGTTTGTTTGAATCATGCTGTTTTTAACCGTACTGTCTTTGATAATGGTATTGGCTCCAATGGATACATGCGGCCCAACAGTTGTGTTTTTAAGGACAACGCCCTCTCCAATGAAACAAGGGGCAATAATTTGGCTATTTTCTAGCGTAATCTTGCTAACAAGATTTGTTCCTTCTGCAGCCAAATAATCTAGCATCCGCCCATTGGTTTCGACGGTTACGGCAGGATTTCCACAGTCCATCCACGCACTAACTTCTCCAGGAACAAAGCGTTTGCCATTTTCCATCATACGCAAAATACCGTCGTTGATTTGGTATTCACCGCCATGGGTTAGCTTTTCGTCCAAAACGCCTTGTAAGGCATTTTTTAATAACTGTATATCCTTAAAATAATATATTCCAATTACTGCTAAATTCGAAACAAAATCACGGGGTTTTTCCACCAAGGCGTTAATGGCTCCTGTGTCATCTAGTTGTACAACACCAAACTGTTCTGGCTTTTCCACTTGTTTTACCCAAATAACGCTGTCTGCATCTGGATCAAGGATTAAATCAGCTCGTATTAACGTATCGGCATAGGCAATAACTGCAGGACCAGAGAGTGAAGGCGCTGCACACATTATTGCATGCCCTGTTCCAAGGGGTTGTTCTTGGCGGTAAATACTTGTTTTGGCGCCAAGGCTTTCGGATAATTCTGTAAGCGACGCAACGACCGTTTCACCAAAGTAGGCAGGGTCGCCTAGCACATAGGCAATTTCACTAACGGGTTCAGGAAGTAGTTTGGCAATATCACGTACCAACCGATGAACGATAGGCTCGCCAGCTACTGGAATTAGTGGCTTGGGTACCGTGAGTGTATGTGGGCGTAAGCGAGAGCCTCTACCCGCCATGGGAACGATTATCTTCATATGTTAGTTTATTCCTGTGCTACCAAAACCGCCAGCTCCTCTAGCTGTTTCTTCTAGAGTATCGACTTCGACCCACTCTGCCCGCTCGTGCTTGGCGATTACCAATTGCGCAATGCGATCACCTGGAGTTATTGTAAAAGGTTCGCTAGATAAGTTTATAAGGATAACGCCAATTTCGCCTCTGTAGTCTGCATCAATTGTACCGGGCGCGTTGAGCACGCTAATTCCTTTTTTCAGCGCTAAACCACTTCTGGGGCGCACTTGTGCTTCTAATCCTATGGGAAGCTCCATGAACAGCCCCGTTTTGACAAGTACTCTTTCTAAGGGTTGGAGTGTCATGGGTGCTAATGTGTGTGCGCGCAAGTCCATACCAGCGGAAGCTAGCGTTTCATATGAGGGAAGTGCGTGGGCAGATTGGTTAACAATACGAATTTTCATATCTACAAAAGTACAAAAAGTGCTTTTGTAGATATCAAATCAAAAAATAAGTTCTAAACCATTCGCGCCCATTAGCAATGAAAGCCGAGATAATGGTAGCGATACTTAGTGGTAAGGCGTAAGGTCTAGGATGTGTGAGATGGCCCTTAGTCGCGCATTAGGCTTGTTGTTAGCATCAATAATAAACCAAGGAGCTATGGGACTGTTCGTGTGTGCAAACATGCGTTTTTTATAAGTGGTATATTTTTCCCACAAGTCTTGTGCTTTTTCGTCTGTTACAGTCATTTTCCAACGTTTTAAGGGGCTGGACTTTATTTCTTTAAATCGCGCCGCTTGTTCTTCCTTGGTAATTGAAAAATACAGTTTAATTAGGATGATCTTGGACTGCACCAACATGCGTTCAAAGTCATTGACTTGCGACATAAATATCTCGTATTCTTCTTTCGAGCAAAATCCATTTACGGGCTCTACTACTGCGCGGTTATACCAACTGCGATCAAAAAAGACAAGTTCACCTGGCTTGGGTAATTGACGGATATATCGTTGAAAAAACCACTGCTTTCTTTCGTCTTCTGTAGGAATGTTAAGTGCCACGATACGGAAATGTCGAGGGTTGATAT
>JBDQNA010000148.1:0-2888 GCA_040261965.1 Flavobacteriaceae bacterium | reverse complement strand
CTTAAATCTAGCACAGGTTTTGTGCTGTTATGTACTGCTTTTGCAACCGCATCACTTACTGAATCACTGGCAAGAATGATGCCATCAGAGTGTTGGGCGGCATTAGCAAACATATTGTCTAGGGTTCCTTTTTTTAAGATTTCCATATATTCGGCATCAATGCCGTCAAAAGCTATCTTAGAAAATACATCGCCACTGAGATCGCTGCTAAAGGGTGCCTCATAAAAAGAGGTCACGATTTTGGTGTTGGCCAGCAATGGCTCGTCTTTGTAATAATATTTACAATATAAAGGTACGAGGGCAGCTATCCAGCCTTGTACATGAATAATATGTGGTGACCAGTTTAATTTTTTCACCGTTTCTATTACCCCTTTTGCAAAGAAAATAGCGCGTTCATCGTTATCTGGATACAAACTACCATTTTCTTCTGAATGCAAACCACGCCCTTTAAAATAATCGTCGTTGTCTATAAAATAAACCTGCATGCGTTCTTTTGGAATTGAAGCAACTTTAATGATCAGTGGCATATCTATATCGTTGATAACCAAGTTCATTCCAGAAAGGCGAATAACTTCGTGTAACTGATGACGTCTCTCGTTAATGAGTCCGTATTTGGGAATAAAGATACGCGTATGACCTCCACGATCATTTACCATTTTAGGAATTTCAAAACCTAGATTCGATAATTCGCTATGCGGCAAATAGGGAACGACTTCAGATGATATGTATAATATCTTTTTGTCTTTCATGTGGGCAATAGACGTTTTTCGTGTTAAGTCACAAAATTACTAAAATTTAACCGACTTTTGTGTCAATTCATAAGGATACCTAAGTATATGCCGCTATACCGTAAGTTAGAAGCGTTGAAATTAGCGAGAAGTGGCTACAAAGGCAATGCGCTTGGCGTGGTCCCCACCATGGGTGCTTTACATCAAGGTCACCTGTCACTTATCGCAAAAGCAAAGCGCGAAAGCGAAGTGGTTTGGGTAACTATTTTTGTCAACCCTACACAGTTTGAAAAAAAGGATGACCTAGACAAATATCCTGAAAGTCTTACGGCTGACGTAGCTGCCATACATGAAATAGGTGCAGACATTCATATTTTTGCGCCCACAGCTACAGACATGTATCCAGAGGGTTTGGCAGCCAAAGGACAAACGCTAGACGGACTTGATGCCTTAATGGAAGGAGCTGATCGGCCTGGACATTTTGACGGAGTCATTACCATAGTTGCCAAACTTTTTGAAGTTCTACAGCCCCATCAGGCTTATTTTGGAGAAAAGGACTTTCAGCAACTGCAAGTCATAAAAAAATGGGCCAAAGATCAACACATTCCAACTCACATCATTCCCTGTCCCATTGTGCGTGAAGCTAGCGGATTAGCCATGAGTTCTAGAAATGCCCAACTATCTCCAAAAGACAGAAAAGAAGCCGGTTTTATTTATGAAGCCATGCTCCAGTGCAAAAACAAATCGTTAGACAAACCTGCCGTTTATAGCATAATAAAGGAGGCATTTTCGGCACATCCAAATTTTGATTTGCGCTATGTACTTTGTGCTGAAGAAGACAGCCTAAAAGAAGTTCATGATTTGGTTTCAGCAAACAAGCCAAGGCTGTTTATCGCTGCATCTGTAGCAGGGGTAAGACTTATTGATAATATCGCATTAAAATAAGTACATTTGTCACATGACAATTGAGGTTTTAAAATCTAAAATTCACCGTGTAACGGTAACGGGTGCCGAACTGGATTATATCGGCAGTATTACCATTGACCGTACTTTAATGGATGCCGCCAATATTGTGGCAGGTGAAAAGGTGCAAGTCGTCAACGTCAATAACGGTGAACGGCTAGAAACCTATGTCATTGAAGGTGCTAAAAACGCCGGCGAAATCACCCTTAATGGCCCTGCTGCCCGCAAGGTTCAAAAAGGCGATATCATCATTATCATCAGCTATGCCAGTATGAGTGTTGATGCCGCCAAAGCCTTTCAGCCTACGCTTATATTTCCTGACACAGCGACCAATTCCCTCCTTTAGCTGTCATGTCCAAATTTTTAAAGTTTCTTAAAAACGTTGTCCCCTTAGGATTGGGGTTATATCTTGTCTACTTCTCTTTTGCCAACACTTCTGAAGAAGATCGCGTACAAATTATTGCAGCCATCAAACAGGCCGATTTGCGTTTTGTGTTTTTGTCGTTGTTGTTTGGTGTATTTAGCCACCTTTCGCGTGCATATCGCTGGAATTATTTACTCCGCCCATTGGGCTACCAGCCCACATTTATGATGCGCACACTCACGGTGATGATATCGTATTTTTCAAATCTAGGTATTCCGCGCTCTGGAGAAGTATTGCGTGCAACTGCTCTTGCTACCTACGCAGATGTCCCTTTTGAAAAAAGCTTTGGCACCATTGTTACCGAACGTATTATCGATGTGATTGTGCTTTTTTCACTCATTGGACTAGGGTTTGTTTTGCAAGGAGAATTGTTACTGAAAGTTATTGGCAACCCCTCGCTTGACGGAATGCTGCTTGTTTGGATGGCCTTTGCCGCCATGGTATTTTTCTTAGGTATTCGTCAACTCAAACGCTCAAAACACCCTTTGGCTATAAAAATTACGGAGTTTTTCACAGGTTTGTGGCAAGGCATACTTTCCATTCGACAAATGAAGCATAAATGGGCTTTTGTCGGACACACGCTTTTTATCTGGTTGATGTATTTGATGATGTTTTGGGTGGTTACCCTAGCCCTTCCCGAAACAAATGGTTTGTCCTTTTCAGCCATCATACCTGCATTTGTAGCTGGCGGTTTTGCCATGTCTGCCACCAATGGCGGTATTGGTTTATATCCCATAGCGGTAGCGGCGGTACTTCAAGCTTTTGATATCTCT
>JBDQNA010000056.1:0-7190 GCA_040261965.1 Flavobacteriaceae bacterium | reverse complement strand
CGATTAAAACCAAAAAAACACTTACTGCTACCTATGGCGACTTCGGCAACCAACACCTGGTTGGTAGCTATGACTCAAAGAATGAAAAGAATCTTTTTCGCGCGGTTGTTGAACACAAAAAATACTACGGCTATCGACATTGGAGTGGTTATGAAAACAGCCTCATAAACCTATCCAATACGTTTATAAACACCAATGGAGCCAAACTCACTATTGCTTATAATTATTTCAACAGCCCTTTGGCTTTGGATGCTGGTGGACTCACGGCCTCTGAAGTAAGAGAAAATCGCAGTCAAGCAAGACAGCGGAATCTAGACTACAAAGCAAGCGAAAAGGTCAAACAACATCAATTTACAGCCCGTTGGATAAGAAAAAAATGGACTACTTATGGTTTTTTTGCCAGGCGTAACCTAGACGCGAAACTGCCTTTTGAATATGGAGGGCAAATCGATTTGGGTCGGAGTCACTATGGGTTTGGAATACAGAAAGACGGACGTATTGAGCAATGGTTATGGCAATATGGCGTCGAAGCTGCAGCCCAAAGAGATAAAAGAAAAAGATTTAAAAACATCTTGGGAGAAAAAGGAGTCACTACACTTGACCAAGGCGAGCGCTTTTACACACTTGGCGCTTATGGAATTGTTGAATTAACCCTCAGGAATTGGCGACTTCGCGCCTCACTTCGTGCCGACACCCACTGTATTCAACTTGTTGATTTTATGGGAAGTAACTCAGATAAAAAAAACCTAACTGCCTACTCGCCTTCCTTGGCAGCGTTTTATAGCTTCTCCTCCAACTTCAGTAGTTATATCCGTTGGGGAACAGGTTTTGAAACACCATCACTCAATGAATTATCTGCAAATCCAACAGGGGAAACTGGATTTAACGACAAGTTAACGCCTCAAAAATCACAAGAAGTAGAACTGGGCATGCTACTCAAAGCAAAAAAAATTGATGCTTCACTGGTGCTGTTTACAACAACAACACAAGATGAAATTTTATCTTACGAGCTTAGCGCTTTTCCAGGTCAAGATTTTTTTAGAAATATCGGCCGTGTAGACAGAAAGGGAATTGAGGCTACTGCAAATTTACACATGACCAAAGCTGCCACACTAAAACTAAATTATAGTTATGGAACTTTTAAAACCCAAAATGGAAATGACTTGCCTAACGTACCAAAAAATCAAGCTAGCGCAGCCCTAAACCACTTATTCGGAATGACTACTGTGGCATTGAACGTGCGACATGTAGGCAAGCGCTATGCTGATTCTAAAAACCTAATCGAAATTCCAAAATTTTGGACAGCAGACCTGTATGCGCAACGTATATGGGGTATAACAACTTGGACGATTGGAATTCGTAATGTTGCCAATGCAAACTATGCTGACAATATTCGAATCAATGCCTTTGGCGAGCGTTTTTTTGAGCCTGCTGCCATGCGTCAAGCCTTTGCTCGTGTTCAAGTGCAGTTATAGATTTGTTATATTTGGATATAAATCTAAACTTACTCCATGAAAAGAAGTATCATCATATTGGTCTGTGTAACTTTAGTGCTTAGTCAATCCTCTTGTGCCCAAAAAGAAAATACACCTCCCTTAAAAACACCTGAAACTGCCTCATATACCATAGAACTTGTAGTGCCTGATGTTGAAGTGCCTTGGGGCATGGTGTTTATGCCCAATGGCAGCTTGTTGTATACAGAAAAAGAAGGTAAGTTAATACGCTTTCAATACGGCAAAAAGCATGAAATTTCTGGCTTGCCTACTCCTTATGTTCGAGGTCAGGGCGGTTTGATGGGCATTGCCCTACATCCCGATTTTGAGCAGAATAACAGTATCTATTTTACTATGGCAACCGCTAATGAAGATGCCTCTGGAGGAAACACAGGCTTATATACTGCTACACTAAGAGGAAACGTACTCGCAGACGTAGAACTATTGTACAAGGCTATGCCTGACACAAAAAAAGGAGTGCACTTTGGATCACGTATTGTGTTTGATGCAGATGGATACCTGTATTTTTCTGTAGGTGACAGAGGCGAGCGAGATATAAACCCCCAAGACATCACACGAGATAATGGTAAAATATACCGGCTAAACGATGACGGGAGTATTCCAGAGGACAATCCTTTTGTAGGGGTGGAAGCTGCTAAAGAAGCCATATATTCATACGGACACCGTAATCCTCAAGGGCTGATAATTCACCCAGAAACGGACGCTATTTGGGCACACGAACACGGACCTAGAGGTGGCGATGAAATCAATATTATTGAAGCAGGAAAAAACTATGGTTGGCCTAAGATTACGTATGGTAAGAATTATTCGGGAACGACCATCACCAAAAACCGTTCACTTCCTGGAATGGAGCAACCTTTCTACTATTGGGTGCCTTCTATAGCGGCATCAGGAATGGCCTTTGTAACGTCAGATAAATATCCGAATTGGAAAGGAAGTATACTGGCTGGATCACTAAAAAAATCGTATTTGGAGCGCCTAACGGTTCGTGAAAACAAAGTGGTGGCACGGGAGAAAGTTGCAGCGGATATTGGACGTGTACGTGACGTTATTATAGGTCCTTATGGCTACATCTACATTGCTGTTGAGTTTGAGGGGATATATCGTATTAAGCCTTTGGCAAACAACTAGTTGCTAGGGTACAGCTTTCACTAAAAATAAAAAACGGCTCAAAAGAGCCGTTTTTGGGTGTAAATAAACGTAACGCTTATTTCTTTTCTTCTGCAAGTTCTGCGAGCATGGCCAAGGCATGTCCTTGATTGGGCTCGAGTGCTACTATAATTTTATCGTCCATAATTTCTAACTTTTACGGCGTTAAACTTATCGTAACGATTGATCCGGGTGCGTTCTCTCCACCCGCGACTATATTATAAAACCCAGTCCACACGGGTTAAAGTATAGTGTGTGAAATAGTCATCTCACGACATAAATTTACAACTTTTTGTTTTATTCAATAAAAAAACTTAAAATAGGAACAAACACAGCTCTTTTTTTTAGGTAAGCTGTTTGTATATTATTAAAATTTTAAATGAAAAAAAATTATTTATTCCCATTAATTGCCTTTTTGTTTTTTCAATCTGCAGGAAGCCAACCTTATCTGGAATTACTTCGAGAGGGAGAAACCTCTCTTGAAAAAATTGAACAAATAGCCGATCGCTATTTTAAAAAAGTAGGGATTAATAATAACGATTATAAGTTTTACCAACGCTGGCTATATGGTGCAAAAATGGAGGCGGATGAACAAAACATATTAACGCCAAACAGCGTGTACCTAGAGGAATTACACCGTTACAATAAAAGCCGTAATATTTCTACACGTTCAGGAGTAGTGCAACAGACCGCCGCTTGGAATGATCTTGGTCCTACCTATAAAAATGCTACTTCTGGATGGAATCCTGGCGTGGGAAGAATTACTTCTTTAGCATTTGAAAATGCAAGCCATTTTATCGTCGGAAGTCCAACAGGCGGCATCTGGAAGACAATAGATGGTGGGCAAAATTGGAGTTGCTTAACAGATAATTTGTCTAATATTGATGTCTATAGCCTTGCTGTAGCACCAAACAACAACAACACCTACTTTTGGGGAAGTACCGAAGGCAGAATATTCAAATCTACAGATGGAGGGGCATCTTGGACACTGCTCAATGGTGACGGCAGTATGGGAAGCAGTAGGTATAACAGGGTAAATAAAATACTTATCAAGCCCGAAAACACCAAAATCATGTATGCAAGTGTTGAAAATGAAGGGATTTTTCGATCAACCAGTGGCGGCGTAAGTTGGAGTAGAATACACAGTGAATCCAATAGTGGGTATGATATTGAGTTTAAACCGGGAAACACAAATGAAGTATATGCCACAGGTAATAACTTTTACAAATCTACCGATAACGGAGTGAGTTTTTCGCCTCTCATCAAACCTGATTTAAGCATTGGTGGGACCAACTGGACGCAAGAAATGATAAAGGGGGATCAAGATTGGGTTTATGCAAAAACCAATCAAAACAATACGGTTTCGCCAAAAACAGGAAATGGGTTGGGTCTTTATTTCAGTGGAAACTTTGAAAACTATAGTGCCAAGCTCATATCAAAACAAATTGATTTAAGTGCTGTAGCCAATACTATCCTTTCTTTTTCCTTCTCCAATGCTAATTACGAAGGTGATGTGGAAGAACTTACAGTATCTTATAGAACAAACACAACCGGAAGCTGGACAACACTTAGCACTTACACCACTGAAGCTGCTAGCTGGACAGACGTTTTACTAGACCTCTCAACTGTAACCAATAATTCCAGCACTTTTCAAATTGCTTTTACTGCGGTATCAAATTGGGGAAGAGGCCTAACACTGGACGATATCACACTAAAAGATGCTTCTGATAATATACTCTTCTTTGAAGGTTTTGAAGATAAAAATTCAACTCTTAATGATCGTTTTACAGGAGATGCCAAAATGATGGGGGTATCGGCTCAAGATCCATCTAAAATATATATACTAGAAGAAAAAAACGGCATTTTCAACGGACTCTATATTTCTAATGATAATGGAAAGACTTTTTTAAAACTAAACCATGCAGACAAAAACTATTTTGGATACTCTTCCCAAGCTGATGATAATAGGGGACAAGCGCCAAGAGATATGGACATAACCGTAGATCCTAATAATGCGAATATTGTGTATATGGCAGGAATTTTATCATGGATATCTACTGACGGTGGCGAAAACTTTTCTGTATCTTCCCAATGGGTCCCTAGAAATGCTTACAGAAAAAATATTGGCTATTGTCATGCAGACATAGACATTATTGAATATATAGATGGCAATCTTTTTGTAGGTTCTGACGGCGGTGTATATAAGGCAGCAGATCCTAATACTATTTCAGCCAACTATTATGAAGACCTTTCAACAGGTATTGGTGTGCGTCAGTTCTATAAGATTGGTGTTTATAGTGGTTCTTCTGAAATCATAAGCGGTGGATCGCAAGACAACGGAACTTCGGTTCTTGTTGGTAGTGTATGGAAAGACTGGCTTGGCGCAGATGGTATGGAAACCTTTGTTGACAAAGATGACAGTACCAAACTCTTTGGAACATCTCAATACGGATATCTTTATTCCAGTATTGACCAAGGAGATACAATGTTTGGCCTAGACACCCCAACTGGAAAAGCTGGAGACGAAAATGGGGCTAACTGGGTTGTGCCATTTGAACAAGACCCCATAATAACAGATAAATTATATGTGGCTTATGATGTCGTTTATGCGCAAGAGTTAGGTTTAGGCTGGAATGCCATTTCACAACAATTCGACAATAATATTGATCATTTTAAAATTGCACCTAACAACAGCGATATCATGTATTTGGCTGTAAATAATTTGTTTTATAAAACGACAGATGGAGGGCTTACGGACTGGACAGCTGTTACCCTTCCAGAAAACACAGGTAATATTAACGCCATTACCATCAATAAAGACAATCCCAACATGCTGGCATTGGCAGTTTCCGGGAACAATAAGGTACTCCTATCCAATGATGGCGGAAGCAACTGGCAAATTATCAACAACAGCCTACCCAACTTTTCGGCAAATGCCTTGTGTTTTTATGGAGAAGACTTGATTCTAGGCATGAACTATGGCATATTTTACAATGATGCTGATGCCAGAAATAAATGGGTAGCGTTTTCAGACAATCTGCCAAACGTAAGAATATACGAGGTGGAAGTAAACTACAATACGAACAAGGTATATGCAGCTACTTATGGTCGGGGGCTTTGGGCTGCCTCGTTGGACCCCTCAGCCTTGAGCATTGGCGATAAAATACTGGCGCAAATATTGGTCTATCCCAATCCAGCAGATGATCATATTGCATTGAAATTACCACAGTCAATTGATGCGTCATTGAAAATATACAATACTAGGGGTCAAGTTGTTTATTACGCAAAAAAACAGACCTTAAGACAAAATCACCGTATTCCGATATCCTATTTGAGTAAAGGAAACTATGTGCTTCGAATAACTACTGACCACCATACAACCACGTTTAAGGTTATGAAGAATTAGGTTATATCAATTGATTGAATACTCAATAATCTCTTGTTCGGGTACGTTACCCAAATCACCTGTGTCGCTAATCCATTCTTCAAGCAGGTTATTGAACTGACGTAGCTTTTTGTTGTAAGACGCCTTATCTGCCAAGTTGTTCAGCTCATAAGGATCCTTTTTGAGGTCGTAAAACTCCATTTCAGGTTTTGGGGTGTCAAACCAGCGTTGTGCGTTTTGATTCAAAAGACCTTTTTCGCTCAACGCTATCAATCGACGCATCATGGGCATCTTTTTTCTGTAATTGACATCCAATGCATGAGGTAGTGAAACATTGTAATTTTTAATAAACTTATATCGCTTTGTTTTAATCGATCTGATACGATCAACTTGTCCGTCAAATCTATCGGAAGCCGTTACCAAATATTTTCTAGGCTTGGTGTTTTTGTCTAAAATAGACATGCCCTGAAGGTAGTCTGGGAGGGGAATCTGTGCCAGCTTCAATACTGTTGGAGCTAAATCTACAAAGCTCCATAAGTCGTCGTTTCGCTTTCCAGCCTCAGCATTTTTTGGCAACTTAATCATAAGTGGCACTTTTACACCCGAGTCATAAATAGCACGTTTGTGTCTGGGGAAGGGTCCGCCATGGTCACTGTAAAAAAAGATATAGGAATTATCATACAATCCCTGTTTTTTTAATTCGTTTATAATCGCACCAATCTCTTTATCCATACGCACCAAATTACTGTAGTTGATGGCCATATCTTCTCTAACAATCGGATCGTCTGGAAAATAGGGTGGAATATTATTCACCTCCTCTAATGTTACAAATCGCTTATTGTTGTGTTGTGCCCAAATTTGTGACACGTGTGTGATTTGAAAAATTAACACTGCAAAAAAGGGTTGTACCACAGCACGGTTCCGCCAGTGGATGTTCGCCTTTTGCTTGCCTTTACAGTAACGGCAGCTTTGGTCCCATGCATCATCGCTTATCTTAAAGTTATAATCTTGTTTGTTGCTGTTAGTGCAATAATATCCAGCTTCTCGCATAAAGGCAGTAAAGGGGCGAATATAATCTGGGAATTTTGGTGAATAGCTCGGAATGCCTAGAGGGGGCTGATTACTGTCACGTCCCTCGTTAT
>JBDQNA010000074.1:0-6245 GCA_040261965.1 Flavobacteriaceae bacterium | reverse complement strand
TAGGAAAACGAACACCCCAATTGGCTGCCGTCACCCAATAATCGTTCAAAAAGCGGAAGGTCTTTTGGCGTGGAAATAATTAAAATCTCCCTAATTCCTGCGCTCATTAGCGTTGATAACGGGTAGTATATCATCGGCTTGTCATACACGGGCATAAGCTGCTTACTCACCGCTAGTGTTATCGGGTGAAGCCGTGTTCCAGATCCTCCTGCAAGTATAATGCCCTTCATCTCTTAAAGATAGTATTTCTATACGAGCCATCAAGGATGGCGTCTGTCCATTGTTGATTTGATAAATACCACTGAATGGTTTTCACGATGCCTTGTTCAAAGGAGGGTTCGGGTTTCCATTGCAGTTCACGCATAATTTTAGCGTTGTCAATGGCATATCTTTTGTCGTGTCCGGGGCGATCCTTTACAAAGGTAATCAGAGGTAATGATGCCCCTTTGGGTCTGCCAAGCGCCTTATCTGTTTCCCGAATCAACACCTTTACCAAATCAATGTTTTTCCATTCATTTAGCCCTCCTATATTATACGTTTCTCCTGACTTTCCCTCTTCCAAAATTGTTTTTATTGCCCTGGCATGATCCTCTACATAAAGCCAATCACGGGTGTAGTTTCCATCGCCATAAATGGGAATGGTTTTGTTGCTCTTAATGGCTTGAATACATACAGGGACAAATTTTTCGGGAAATTGATTGGGCCCATAATTATTAGAACAATTTGATATAATTACAGGCAGCTTGTAGGTTTCGGCATAGGCGCGAACGAAATGATCTGAGCTGGCTTTTGATGCTGCGTAGGGTGAGTTGGGCTGGTATGGGGAGCTCTCGGTAAAGAGGCCGGTTGTGCCAAGAGTTCCATACACCTCGTCTGTACTAATATGGTAAAATATTCCCCCTTTTTGATGCGTTGCCTTAAAGCTGTGCAACAGGTTAAGCGTGCCTAAAATGTTGGTTTTGGCAAATACAAACGGATCTGTAATAGAGTGATCTACGTGTGACTCTGCCGCCAAGTGGATGACGTGTTTAAATGCGTATTTCTCAAAAAGGGTTTGGATAAAAGATGCATCTGTAATATCCCCATGAATAAAGGTGTAGTTCGCGTTTTTTTCAAATCCAGCAAGGTTGTTTAGGTTGCCTGCATAGGTGAGTTTGTCTAAGTTATAAACATGATAGTCGCTATCAGTCAAAAAATGCTTTACAACGTGCGAGCCTATAAAGCCGGCTCCCCCTGTAATAAGGACGTTCATCAGTCTTCTTTTTTTGAAAGAAGAAATGTGTCTAGTTGGGTAATGGAATAAAAAAGCGAAAGTAAGATAATCCCTGCAAGCATGCCTTGAACTTTTTTGTTTTTCCAAAAAGAAGTTTCCAAATATCCTACCTCGGGGAAAGCTGCAACAACATCCACCACATTTTTAGCTTTTAACTTCGCTGTGCGTATTTCTTCTAGTTTATCAGACAATTCCATTTTTCTATTTAACAAGGATATTTCTGTATTATCCTCCGCTTTTTCGGACATATACAAATTTGTCCCATTTGAAAACTCTTTTTTTGCCTCTACAATTCTTACCTTCTCGAATATAGACAGCAAAGAGTCTGTTTGCACAATGGATACTTGCGTAATAGAATCGGCCAATTCTAAATTTTTCAGTTGTGTAGTCTGTTGGTCTTTAAAGTACGTTACTTCAGAAACCGAACTTAACAAGGGGGACAGCATACTCCCAAAAATATTCTGTTTTGAAGATTCTACTCTTAAAATATGGATCTTACGATCATAACTGTTCATTTGTTTTACATAGTCCTTAAATGATGTTTCAGTAGCTACTATTGAGTCTAGCTCTGTTACGTAGGCGTTGTATTCTTGCAATAAGCGTGTTTCAGTAACAAAGGGTTTGATTTCTACAGAAGCTATTTTTGCAGCATCGCTTGGTGTTATATCAAAAAATATACCCAGTTGAATAGAATCTTTTTGGTTGGCAAGGTCATTTATGTATTCCACGTTACTATACAACTGCCGAGCACTATCAAAGTGAGGTTCCAACGTTGCGGTTGCTATGTATTTCAAAGGTGTTGTTCTTTCAACAAGAACACCTCCCGCAAGGCCAATGGCACATGCAAGTGCAAAATATACGATGCGTTTCCGTACAAAAATAACAGCCGCTAAAATGGTGTTTGAAGCAAACATGATAAGGCTACCTACTGTGGAAAGAAGCTTCGAAATACCCCTTCCGATAGAGTTGAAAAGCACGCCTAAGTCAATTTCTTCGTTTTCGTTTGTGTTTTTGGGTTTAGATGTACTCATATTTTTGATTGATTATACCTATTCTGCGCTAATGCAGAACGGAAATTCTGTGCTTTTATTTTATTAAAATTGTTTGTTTAGCGCATTTGCTATTTTTCTATCGTTTGTCAATCGAGGCGTTTTATTCTGTCCGCCTAGTTTGCCCATTTTTTTCATATACTGTTCAAAAGCGTCTGAAGGCAAGGGTTTGATAACCAATGGGCACAAAACGCCACCCGTAATTAGATCATCATAATAGGTATTTTGCTTGCGCATAAACATGTCCAATGTTTTTGCAAATGTAGCCAAATCTTCTGGTGTGCTATCAAAAGCAACCCACCATTCGTGGTGTGGAAGCCCAGCAGCAGGTGCTACTTGTGGTGCAACCGTAAACTCCGTCACAGCGGCCTGGTGTAATTGTAAGGTCTCTTCCATGGCTTGTTCTACCTCTTTTCCGATTACGTGCTCGCCAAATGCTGAAATAAAGTGCTTTATTCTTCCTGAAACTATAACACGATACGGCTTGAGGCTGACAAACTCAACGGTATCCCCAATATTATATCCCCACAAACCCGCAGAGGTGTTAAGAATAATCGCGTAGTTAACGCCCTTTTTAACATCTGCTAATGAAATGCGCGGCGGGTTTTCTTGGTGAATTTTTTCTGCTTCGACAAACTCATAAAAAATACCAGCGTTCAGTTGCAAAAGCATCCCCTTCTCATTTGGATGATCTTGAAAGGCAATAAACCCCTCTGACGCTGGATATAGCTCTACGCTGTCAATCTTTTTGCCTATAAGCTCCTCTAAAACCGATCTATAGGGGGCATAATTTACGCCTCCATATACGAAGAGAGAAAAATTTGGGAAAATGTCTTTAATGGGTTTTTGGGTTTTAGCACTTAAGCGTTCAAAATACATTTTTACCCATGGTGGAATCCCGCTGATTAAGCGCATGTCTTCATGATGTGTTTCTTCGACAATGGCATCTACTTTTTGCTCCCAGTCATCAATGCAATTTGTCTCCCAAGAAGGCATGCGGTTTTTTTGCAAATACGTGGGAATATAATGGGCCACTATGCCCGAAAGGCGGCCCGTATCAATACCGTTGGTTTTAAACAGTGTTGGGCTGCCTTGTAAGAATATCATTTTACCATCTACAAAGGAGGTGTTGCCCGAGTAGTACATATAGTGAAACAATGCATTTTGCGCTGTTTTTATATGCGTTGGCATTGATTCCTTTGATATGGGAATATACTTTACTCCTGAAGTAGTACCCGAAGTTTTAGAAAAATACCGTGGTTTTCCCGGCCATAAGATATCTGCTTCACCAGCAACAACCCTATCAACATAGGGGCGTAAACCTTCGTAATCCCGAATGGGGACTTGCCTTACAAAGTCGTTGTAATTGCTAATGTGTGAAAAACGATGATCTTTTCCAAAAACAGTGTTTTTTGCTTTTTGAAGTAATCCTTTCAAAACCTTTTCTTGGGTTGCAATAGGGTTTTGCGCCCATTTCTTGGTGCTGTTGACCGCTTGTTTTGCCAATCTTTTTGCAAAAAATTGTTTGATGCTCATTATTCGAAATCTATAAACTCTTCTGGGTTCAACGCATACCCGTCGCTCCAAAGTTCAAAATGCAGATGCGGGCCAGTTGTCATGGTTCCGGTATTGCCTGCAACAGCTATCACTTGGCCTGGCTCAACAGCATCGCCTTGGCGAACATTTAATGAGGCATTGTGTTTATAAACCGATATAATGTTAAATGGGTGGTCAATGATAAGCACATAGCCCGTTTCGGTGGTCCAGCTAGCAAAAATCACGTTGCCTTCAGCAGCGGCTTTTACTGGCGTGTTCCGAGGCACCAAAACATCTACAGCATAATGTGCTACGGATGAGTCAAACCCCTGGCTGATCGTGCCTGAAACAGGCGGAAATAAAACAAAGGGAATGGTTTGTCCAGCAGTAGCCAATAAGTTGTACTTGTCGTCTTGAGCAACTTCAGCACGGAGCAAAGAATCTGCTGATGATGTAGAGAATCCAACAGCGTAATCAAATTGTGTCGTATCTAGCTGCAGCTGTGTTTCCAGTTCCTGAAGATCTAAATCTCCCCTTAGAACCTTATTAACGGATGAAATATAGCGTTGATTTCTTAACAATGCACCCTGTAGTGAATCCAAGCGAAAATTATTTCGAATTGCTTGCCTTCTTATTTCAGAAGAGTCATAGCCCGGTATGTACTCTTTCAGCGACGTGCGTGAAATGACCAAAAAAGTAGTTGCAATAAGCAGCACTATAATAATGCCGACGGCAAGAAAAACATTTAATCGACTGAGTTTGTAAGAAATCCGTTCTTCAAATGTTTCTTCGTTTAGGATAACAAAACGGTACTTAGCAAGCAGTCGTTGCCAAAATCCTGATTTTTTATTTTTTTTGTTATCCATCTGTGCAAATATAGCTAGTTGTTCAATAGCGTCTGCTACCTTCTGCCAAGTCCGTTTTCTTTGTTACCTTTGTAAAAAATCAATAGTATGATACTTGCTATTAGTCCTGTTCAAATTCTTGTTATTGCGCTTGTTGTGTTACTCTTATTTGGTGGAAGGAAAATTCCAGAACTTATGAAAGGTCTTGGCACTGGAATCAAAGAATTTAAAAACGCCACCAAAGAAGAAGAGAAAAAAGACGCTTCAAAAGAAGACTAGTCCTTTTTTAATTGTTGTATTGATTGCATAATTGCCTCTGTTTCAAACACATAGTCCCTTTTGGCCACAGTCGGAGCAAAAACAAAACCTTCCATAACGAGGTATCGTTTATTCTGTTTGTCGTCCAGTAAAAACTGTAAGAAAGGCCCTGCCATAAAATCTCCTTTTACCTCCCAAGTGCCCCGCGTTTCAATCGCTCGAATACCACTAATTTGTGTCTTATACACATACGGTTCGTATGCTGCTTCAGTAATCAGGTGGGTCTGTGCCAATCTGCCTGGAATAAATGCCTGGCCAACAGAGTCACGAATACGAATAATATCCATCAAGGGCTGTTCGAAATCAAGGGCTGTTGTTCTTGGCAGCTCGTATACAATTAGGTTAACGTGGCCTTTACGAATCTCCCGCTGAAACCAAACAGCGCTCTTTTCTTCTTTGAATACCCTATAGGCTGAAGGAATTGAAAGGTCTATCCCAAACCTGTCTTGAAGGGAATTTTGGTGTAATATTGATTTGAGTGTGCGTCTTTGACGCTCTGCTATTTCGCCCTCTTTAAACGACTTGATCATTCCCAAAGACTGAGATAATATCATTTCAACAAGTGTCGCTGTATCAGGTGCACTCAGTACCGCCATTTGCTGTGGGCTTGCATAACGATTTTTGTCCGTTCTTATGACAACCTCATCGCCAAACCCTACCCATAAAACCATCCGGCTTAATCTTGTAAACCCCGTAAAAACTTCAGGTGGGATTTGCTTTAAATCAAAAAGGGGTTCCTTTTGTGGCAATCCCTCCGCTGGAAAAGCAAAGGCCACGCGTACGGCATCACCAACTTCTGTTTCCCACAACAAGTCAGGCATAACTACGGATATGGTGTTGATGTTTCCGTTGGATGATTTTACCATTGGAGCTGCTGGGCGGTTTTGACAACCCAACACAACAAACAGTAATAAGAAAATACGTATATTCATGAAACAATCTCCACAAGAATTACGCCAACATTGCAGCAATACCAGGAAGTGTTTTACCCTCCAAGCTTTCCAGCATGGCCCCACCGCCGGTAGAAACATAGCTGACCTCATTCTCAAGTTCAAATTGCTTTACCGCGGCTACGGAATCGCCCCCGCCCACGAGTGAGAAGGCGCCGCTTTTGGTTTGTTCCACAATACTTGCTCCTAAAGCACGGGTTCCTTTAGAAAAATTTTCAAATTCGAAAACCCCTAATGGCCCATTCCACAAAATCGTTTTGGATTGTTTTACAAC
>JBDQNA010000038.1:0-9479 GCA_040261965.1 Flavobacteriaceae bacterium | reverse complement strand
TTGTATAAATATATTGGATTGTCGGAAGATTAAAAACTGAATTTTGCAAAAATACGATCTCGGGTGTGTAAATAACTTTTCTTCCCCTTGGGTGTTGTGAGTACAACAATGTTTTTTTGGTCAGGAAAGACGTCCATCAGAAAAGTATTGGACCACTCCAATTCCGTCATTTTTGGTAAGGAATCAAAAGAAGCATATAAAATCGTCTGATCTTGTTTATACGTCCATCCAACAAAAGAAAAAGGAACTGGAAATGCAGGAGACTTGAGCTGAAAATGCTGCTGAAAATAAGCGGACATATGCTCGGACAGTACTGTCTATGAAAGTTGGTCGGGTTCTAATTTTATTTCTGAAGATGTGAAGCGAGAAAGTGAAGCGGTATAATCGTCTGTAAAAACGCGTACAACTAGCTGCAATTGATTTTGCTCAGGCTTAAAAAACATATCCGTAGTACTCACATAGTATTTATGCGTGGAAGCTGAAAAAAGGGGCACTAAGCACAAAAAAAACAAAAAACGCATCAATTGTTTTTATTAAACTTTTCACTGGTTTTAACCAAGAAATCCATGATTTCAAAATTCGATTTTTCTTCGAGAAGCTCTTTGGTTTTGACCTCGTCATCACAATACAACAAAAACAATCCAATGTTATCTTTTTCTATTCCTAATTGTTCGATAAAAAAAGCATCGTCATAAAGCTGGCGGATGACCTCACTTGGTTTGAGTTCATAGGTCTTTTCTTTTGCTTTGTCTTTATTTTCAACCATACGGTATAGCGCCTTAAAAACGCTGACGAAGTTCACGCCATTTGTAAGTTGATCTTTATTCATCAACTCATTTTCCAAGCGCGTGGAACGATCACGCTCATAGTCAAACTTCTTAAATTCTTCCGCTCGGAGGTCCAAAAATTTCTGCCGTTGTTCTGGCGTTACTACTACCTCTTCCAGTTCTGTTATTTTTTCATTTACGTCAATAACAAGACGGCCGCGTTGCAATATTTCTTTTGTTATTTTAACAACACGTATTTGATACTGCAAAGAAGTAAAAACCAACTCGTCGCCCATCATCACTTGTATGGCGAAGTCACCATTGTTGTCTGAAATTGTAGCCTCCTTGGTGGTTGTATTAACCACATTGGCGGCAATTACATTTTGATTTTGGTAGAGAATCTTACCCCTTAGCCAAGTGCGATAATCGGTTTGGGCCATGAGCATTGGCGCAAAAAGTAAAAAAACAAAAAGCTGTCGCATAAAAAGATACTTTGGGTTGGCTGTGGTAAGAAACGTCTTGTCTGATGGATAGCAAAAAACGTTACTTGCTTAACAAATATACGTTATTCGCCCAAACGCTTGACGAAGTGAAAACCAAGATGTTCAAAGCCTTCTCGGGCATAGAGCCGGTGTGAGGCAATATTCTCCTTGTAGGCATTGAGTTCCAGTGCTTCGTAGCCTTCTTTTTGGAGTTTAAGTCCAATCCAATCTATAAATCGAGTTCCGAGACCTTGCCCTTGATATTCCGGTTTGATGTAAAGGTGGTCTATCTCACAACTCTTTCCAGAATAGTGTCGGGTTTGATACCATAGTCCGCAAAGACCAATCAAATGATCTTGGTCATAAAAACCAATACAGTCATATTCGTGTTGGAACATAGCAGCAAAGCGACTGCTATGGGTGGCATCAGAATATTTATGCCCTGTAAAATCTTGCATCAGTGGCAAAATTTCAGGGATATTCCCTACATTTAAATATCTAAAATCAATTTCCATAATTGCACTTGCAAAAGCATACAAACATACAATTTAAACAAATTAAAGCGGCAGCCACCTACACAGTACGTCACCCCGTCTTGCGAAAGGGGCTTTCATTGAGCAGTTGTGCTTTTGATCGTGACGAAGACAACAGTACCATACATTTGGGTGCCTACCTAGAAAATAAAGTCATTGGTGTATTGACATTACTAACAAACAACAAAGACGTACAACTTAGAGGTATGGCGGTGTTGGAAACCTTTCAAGGAAAAGGGATTGGCAAACAGCTTATTGCCCATGCCGAAAACCTTGTACAGGGTCAGAACATCTGTAGCCTATGGATGAATGCTCGCCTAAATGCCGTACCGTTTTACGAAACCTGTGGCTACCAAAAGCAAGGCGATGCATTTGAGTTGCCTTATGGAGGAACCCACTTTAAAATGATCAAAAACCTATGCGATTAGCACTCCTGTTATTATTGGCTTGCCACTGGTCCATTGCCCAAGTGAATATTGTGCAATTGATGGGCATAGAAAGCAGCCATCTAACCACATTTGAAGCACACAAACTAACGCCCGAAACGGCAGCTGCTTTTCACGCCATGCAAGTTGCAGCACTTCAGGAGGGTATTGATATACAACTGGTTTCGGCATATAGATCGTTTGAACGGCAACAGTATATTTGGGAAGACAAATTCGAACGTTACACCGCAGAAGGCGAGTCGTCCGAACAAGCCATTGCGCGCATCTTAAAATACTCTACCATTCCTGGAACTTCTCGGCACCATTGGGGAACGGACGTAGATATTACAGATGGGAATATTAAAAACGAAAAGCGTGTTTTAGTACCCAGTAAATTTCACGGCGATGGTCCTTTTGCAGCCCTACACAAATGGATGCAAGAAAATGCGCAGCGCTTTGGGTTTTATTTGGTCTATACCAAGGATGCCAAACGCGCTGGCTTTTCCTACGAGCCGTGGCATTATAGCTATTTGCCCGAGGCAAAAGTCTTTCTCAACAACTACAATTCACGCATGGCCTTTGCTTATTTTAAATCTGTTGGGGTTAAGGGAAGTGAACATATAGATCGTGATTTTTGGGACGCTTATTACCACACTTACGTTAAAGGGATCAACACCAAGTTAATCGAAGATTAGTTAGTTGGTGGCATATATTTTGTCAGTATTTTGCCTAGTGCGCGTTTGCAAGGCGTTACTGAACGTATTAAAATAGGTAGGTGTCATAGACGCGTAGCAGAGGCGCAAGCCTGTGTCTTGTGCCTTTTTAAACATATTTACTTGGCACGAGAGTAACCCTCGCGCCAGCGGAGGGTAACAAAAAAATCAACACACCGCAGCATTGTGTTGGCAGTTGGGGTTTGTTTATCTTTGCAACATAACCTAAACCTATGAGCAAACGTGTTGTTTTAATGATTTTAGACGGTTGGGGCATCTCCCCCAATCCAGCAGTTTCGGCAGTAGCCCAAGCCAATACCCCTTTTGTAGACAGTCTTAGCACTGCGGCCGTTCACAACGTACTCCACACAGACGGTATGCACGTTGGGCTTCCCGAAGGACAAATGGGAAACAGTGAAGTAGGACACGTTAACCTCGGTGCGGGTCGTGTAGTCTATCAAGATTTGGCCAAAATCAATATGGCCGTAACCCAAGACACCCTTAAAGACGAAGTGGTTCTTAAAGATGCCTTTGCCCATGCCAAAGCAAACAACAAATCCGTTCACTTCCTAGGACTGGTTTCGGATGGTGGCGTACATGCCCACATCAACCACATTGAAGGACTGCTAAAAGCTGCACACAATGCCAAAGTACCTAAGAGCTATGTACATGCGTTTACGGACGGACGTGATGTAGACCCCAAATCAGGAGTAGCGTTTTTAAACCAAGTACAAGAAATATGTGCTGCGACAAACGCACACTTAGCAAGCGTGGTGGGTCGCTATTTTGCAATGGATAGAGATCAGCGTTGGGAACGTGTCAAAAAAGCGTATGACTTACTCGTTCACGGTACCGGAACCCAAACCGAAAACCTTGCTCAAACCATGCAGGCCAATTATGACGGGGGTACTACAGACGAATTTATTGAACCGATTGTCCTTCCCGAAAATGGTGAGGTTACCAGTAGTCGCATCAAAGAAGGGGATGTGGTCATTTTCTTTAATTTCCGCACCGATCGTGGGCGACAACTCACACAAGCCTTGAGCCAGATGCCCTTTCCAGCGCAAGACATGGAGCCCCTATCGCTATACTACGTCACCCTAACCAACTATGACGAATCTTTTAAAGACGTCAACGTGGTTTATGACAAAGAGAACATTCAGCAAACGCTTGGCGAAGTATTGGCAGCTGCAGGAAAAAAGCAAATTCGCATTGCGGAAACCGAAAAATACCCACACGTTACCTTTTTCTTTAATGGCGGACGTGAAGAACCTTTTGATGGCGAAGAGCGTATTTTGTGTCCTTCACCAAAAGTAGCTACCTACGACTTGCAACCCGAAATGAGTGCCTACGATATTCGTGATGCCATCGTGCCAAAGCTAAAAGCAAGGGCTACTGATTTTGTATGCCTAAACTTTGCCAATCCCGATATGGTTGGTCACACTGGCGATATGGCAGCGGCCATTAAAGCCTGCGAAACCGTAGATGCCTGTACGGCAGAGGTAGTAGCGGCTGCAAAAGAAGGGGGTTATTCAGTCATTATTATTGCAGACCACGGAAACTGCGACACAATGATAAATCCAGACGGAAGTCCAAATACAGCCCATACGACCAACTTGGTGCCAGTATATTTGATTGATGCCGATGCCAAAAGCATTGACGAAGGGGCACTATGCGATATTGCACCTACTGTGCTCGAGCTTATGGGAATTGAGCAGCCTGCTGCCATGACAGCAAAATCATTACTTTAGTAGTATGAAACGCTTGTTATTTCTTATGCTTTTCTTGTGTATGCACACTACATATGCCCAAGATATAATTGGCCCAATTGCGCTAGAGGACTTAAAAAAAGAGCCTTATGCCGAATGGTTTACTACAGAATACGAAAATTACGCGCCTTTTGACAAAACCATAACGCAACTAGATGCGGTACAAGAAGATGTAGCTATTGTGGTGTTTATGGGCACTTGGTGTTCTGATAGCCAGATGTATGTTCCTGCTTTTTTTCGCATTTTAGACGAAATGGAATTTTTGGGTGAAGTACAAATTATAGGAGTTGATAAGAACAAAAAAACACCTACTGGCAGCGCTACAGAAAATGACATTACCAACGTACCTACATTTATCTTTTACAGAGACGGCAAAGAAATCAATCGCATTGTTGAGTCGCCAGTTGCATTTTTAGAAGACGATATCCTAGCTATTCTAAGCGGAGCCGATTATAAACACACTTACGAAAACTGATGTCGCTTCAAAAAACAGCCGAAGAAATTGAGCTTATTCGCGCTAGTGCGTTACTCGTGTCGAAAACCCTGGGAATGTTGGCAGCTGAGATCAAGCCAGGAGTTACCACACTTGAACTCGACAAAAAAGCAGAAACGTTTATTCGTGACCACAACGCCATCCCCGGATTTTTGGGGCTCTATGATTTTCCAAACACCCTTTGCATGAGCCCAAACGAGCAAGTGGTTCACGGCATACCAAACAACACCCCACTTCAAGAAGGCGATATCATCTCCATAGACTGTGGTGTTTTACAAAATGGCTACTACGGCGATCATGCCTATACTTTTGAGGTAGGCGAAATTGATCCAGAAGCCAAAAAACTTCTAGACCGAACAAAAACCTCGTTGTATAAAGGAATCGAAGCTTTTCGTGTAGGAAATCGCGTGGGAGATGTGGGCTATGCCATTCAGCAATATGTTGAGAAATTTGGCTATGGCGTAGTACGTGAATTGGTCGGGCATGGACTGGGAACCACCATGCACGAAAAACCCGAAATGCCCAACTATGGCAAACGCGGTAAAGGAAAAAGTTTTTTAGAAGGTATGGTAGTTGCTATTGAGCCCATGATCAACAGAGGCACTCACCGCATCAAGCAACTGCGAGATGGTTGGACTATCCTAACGGCTGACGGGGCGCCAAGCGCACACTTCGAACACAACGTTGCCATTGTCGACGGAAAACCCGAATTGCTTTCTACATTCAAATATGTCAACGAGGCATTGGGCATCACAACAGATGAAGAAGCTCCTTTCAGAGCAGTTCCTTTTGAGATATGAAAAGGGTAGCCCGTTGGATGCTAGGCATATTCCCAAGAACTTGGTTGCAACACCTTGCAAACCTCCTTTTGCCTTTTTTAGATTTTTATTATCGTGGCGATCGGTTTACAGACCCCATCAATGGGAAGTCCTACCGCAGCTTTCTTCCATATGGCTATGTGAAAATAAGGCCAAACGCACTCAGTCCAGGCACGCTTTCGCTGGAACGTCACCGGCTAATTTGGTTGTATTTGCAACGTGAGTCAAGCTTTTTTTCCTTAGATGCTGCCGTATTGCACATGGCACCCGAAAAAGCCCTTATGACACGTCTCTGCAAATTAAAACACCTCACCTATACCACTTGTGACATAGAATCGCCACTAGCCGAGGTCAAAGCGGATATTTGTGATTTACCTTTCCCCGATGCGTCTTTTGATTGGATATTATGCAATCACGTATTGGAGCATATTCCCAATGACACCAAGGCCATGCAAGAACTCTATCGCGTATTAAAGCCGGGAGGCAAAGCCTTATTACAGGTGCCTTTAAACACTGCACTTGAAGAAACCTTTGAAGACGATAGTATCGTTGACAAGGCAGCACGCACCAAGGTTTTTGGGCAATACGATCACGTTCGTGTTTACGGAAAAGATTATTTTGAAAAGCTCCGCCAAACTGGTTTTGAAGTAAACGAAATACAATATGGCAAGTCCCTAACTGAAGCGGAAAGGGTACGCTTTGCGGTAACAAAAGACGAATACATTCCGCTTTGTCTACGCCCTACTCTAGATCATACGTAAATCCTGAGGTAGCTATTACTTGAACGCTGTCTTTTTCTGCCAATACCCACATGGCTTCGACCTCACTAAGGTTTTCAATCAATATTTTGCCTCTTGTATACGGCATCGCCATAAGCGCTGTTGCGTAGGCATCAGCCAGCATGGTAGTAGGCGCCAGAACCGTCGTGCTTAGGATATTACTTTTTACCGATTTCCCTGTTTTTGGGTTGATGGTGTGAACGTAATAATTCCCCGATGCATCGGTACGAAATTTTCGGTAATTCCCCGATGATGCCATACCTTGATTTTGTAACGGGAGGGTAGCAATAAAGGTGCGAGCTACATCTTGTTTGGGGTGATCTATGGCAATACGCCAGGGTTTTGCCTTTTCTGGATGTAAACCCGAGGCAAATAATTCACCCCCTACTTCAACGAGAAACTGAGTATACCCCAACGACTGGAGCATGGCAGCCAGCGCATCTACGGCATAGCCTTTTGCAATGGCATTAAAGTCGAGATAGATATTTTTACGAGCTTTCGTAATAGATCCATCGGATAATAGGGATACTTTGTCAAAGCCGGTAAAATTTAGTAAGCTATCTACTGCATCTTGATCTATTTGCGCCAAAGACTTTGTCGGGCCAAAACCATAGGCATTAACCAATGCCCCTACCGTTGGATCAAAATAGCCGTCGGTTTGCTCCCAAATATTTTTAGCCGTTTGAAAGACCTTTTTAAAATCGGCATCTATCGTAACCGCTTCATCACGATTAACTTTAGAAATGATGGCGTTTGGCCAATAGGTCGACATGGATTGATTCATACGCAAGAAAACAGCATCTATAGAATCTGATACTATTTCATTTGAAGCCGCATCCAAGTAGAGTAGCATGTATGAAGTGCCAAGAGCATCTCCTTGGAACCGCTGTAAATTATCGTGAGTTTGACAAGAAGCCACGGCTAGTAACATAACAATAAAGCTATATCTCTTTAATTCCATTAAAGTTAACGGCATAAGGTTCGTTTTTAGAGAGTGGTTTATCGTAGTCTGAAGCGTGTGCAAAGCCAACCCCAGCAAAATAGGTCTTTGCTTTAAATTTTATTGCATGCTCCTTTACTTGACTCATAAGTTTGGCGTCAAATTCATTTGGATTTTGTGGGTATCGTACATGACGTACTACTACAAAACACAAGGTTTTATCTTTGGTGCACACAAACTGAGGGTCTTTTTTAGGGACGCTGTTTACGGCTAGAAACTCATAGCCATCAGCTTCAAGCGATTGACCTACCGTGGTCATGGCCAACTGGTGTAATTCGTCTTCTGATAATTGACTCATAGCACAAATGTAAAATAAAAAAGAGGCCGAAGCCTCTTTATATGTTATCCACCGAAATCGTCGAAACGCACATTTTCGTCTGGAACGCCAAAATCTTCAGCCATTTTTTCAACTGCTTGATTCATAAGTGGCGGTCCACAGAAATACACTTCAATATCTTCGGGTGATTCGTGATCGTTAAGGTAATTGTCAATAACCACTTGATGCACAAACCCAACAAACCCATCGCCTTCGCCGTCGAGTCCATCCTTTACTTTCCAATTGTCTTCCTCTGATGGTTCAGACAAGGCGACGTAAAATTTAAAGTTGGGGAAGTCACGCTCTAAGGCACGGAAGTGTTCTGTATAGAAAAGCTCACGCTTGGAACGACCACCATACCAAAACGTAACCTTTCGACCTGTTTTAAGTGTACGGAATAGGTGATATAAGTGCGAACGCATCGGAGCCATTCCAGCACCACCCCCTACGTATAACATTTCAGCTTCAGAGTGATTGATAAAGAATTCGCCGTAAGGTCCTGAAATCGTAACGGGATCGCCTTCTTTAAGCGAGAATATATAAGATGAAGCGACACCTGGATTTACATCTGCCCAACCGTTCTTAGCACGGTCAAAAGGCGGAGTTGCAATACGAACATTAAGCATGATTTCTTTACCCTCTGCAGGGAAGGAAGCCATGGAATAAGCGCGCTCTACTAACTCTGGGTTTTTCATTTTCAAGTCCCACAACTTGAATTTATCCCATTCCAATTTAAATTTATTTACATCTTCTGGATGCTCTTCTGGGTGCGCCGAAATGTCAATATCTTTGAAGTCTACCTCACAGGCAGGCACTTCAATTTGGATATAACCTCCAGCTTCATAATGCATGTCTTCGGGAATTTCAACAACAAACTCCTTTATAAATGATGCCACGTTCCAATTACGAACAACTTTAGCAGCAAACTTCTTTATGCCAAATACTTCTTCGGGAACTTCGATGACCATGTCTTCTTTCACCTTGACTTGGCATCCCAAACGCCAGCCTTCGGCAATTTCTTTTCTTGAAAAGTGTGGTTTTTCAGTTGGTAGAATTTCACCTCCGCCGTCTTTAACAATGCACTTACATTGGATACAGGTACCTCCTCCTCCACAGGCTGATGGCAAGAATATTTTGTTGTCACCAAGAGTAGACAACAGTGTGCTTCCAGATGAAACTTCAACATCTGTTTCGCCATTGATAAAAAGCTTTACGGGTCCAGAGGGCATCAAACGTGCCTTAACTCCCAAAAGCATTCCCACCAAAATAAAGGTGATAGCTAAAAAAACAACAATACTTGCAATAATGACAGTAATATCCATAGGCTTATAATTTAATTCCCATAAAACTCATAAATCCAATGGCCATAAGGCCAGTAATAATA